>NZ_AP019782.1:0-220000 GCF_019669985.1 Methylogaea oryzae | reverse complement strand
GCAAACTCTTACGATAGTGCTGTCGTTGCTCGTTCACGTCACATCCCCTAGGTCCCAAGTTAAATCGCGCGCAGAACACAATAACAAGGCGCGTCCCTCACCGTGAAAGACGTCGCTCGACAGCATAGTACAATGAAAGCCTTATGAGCACCGCCCCGCCATCCCGCACCATTTACAGCGTTTCCCGCCTCAACCGCGCAGCCAAGCTATTGCTGGCCGAACATTTCGATGTCGTGTGGGTGGAGGGAGAACTATCCAACCTAGCCACCCCCACATCCGGCCACCTCTATTTCACTTTAAAGGATGCGGACGCCCAAGTGCGCTGCGCGCTGTTCCGGCAACAAGCGCGCTACCTCTGCTTCCGCCCTGAAAACGGCATGCAGGTCCTCGCCCGAGCGCAAGTCAGCCTGTATGAACCGCGCGGCGACTACCAATTAGTGGTGGAATCCCTGGAACAAGCCGGCGACGGGGCTTTGCAACGGGCTTTCGAGGCGTTGAAGAAAAAATTGGCGGCGGAAGGCCTGTTCGACGCGACCCGCAAACGCCCCATCCCGCGCCTTCCGAACCGTATCGGCGTCATAACCTCGCCCACCGGCGCCGCCGTGCGCGACATCGTCACCGTGCTCAAGCGACGCTTCCCCGCCATCGCCGTGACGATCTTGCCGGTTAAAGTGCAAGGCACGGAAGCCAAGTTCGAAATCGTCAAAGCCATCCAAGCAGCGGACCGCTCCGGCTTGTGCGACGTACTGATTTTGGCGCGAGGCGGCGGCTCCCTGGAAGACTTATGGGCATTCAACGAGGAGGCTGTCGCCCGCGCCATCTACGCCTGCGAAACGCCCGTCATCACCGGCGTCGGCCATGAAATCGACTTTACCATCGCCGATTTCGTCGCCGACCTGCGCGCCCCCACGCCTTCCGCGGCGGCGGAAGCCGCCAGTCCGGACGGCGAGGCTTGGCTAGCCGGCCTGCAGCGCCTGGAATCGCGTCTGTCCCAGCGCGCACTCGCCCTGCTGCGGCAAAAAACGACGGCGCTGAATCATGCCGAGAAGCGTCTGGCGCAACAGCATCCCGCCAAGCGTTTGCAAAACCAAGCGCAGCGACTGGATGAATTGGAAGCACGCCTGCGACGCGCAGCCACCGGCGATCTACAAAGGCGCCGGCAGCGGCTGGAACGCGGCCAAGCCCGCTTGCAGCGACACGACCCGCGCCAGCATTTGGCGGTATTGCTTACCCATGCCAGCCACCTGCAACAGCGATTAAAAGCTGCTATGGCGCGCGCGCTGCAGCCCCGGCAGCAGGAGTTGGCGCGACTAAGTCACGCTTTGCAGACCATCAGCCCCTTGGCCACCCTGGGCCGGGGATACGCCATCGCCTTCCGCCAGCGGGACCGCGAAATCATCCGCTCCTTCCGCGACATCGCCCCGGGCGAACGGCTAGAGACCCGCCTGGCGGAAGGCATCGTCATCAGCACCGTAGAGGACACCCGAGATGCGTAAAACCTGGTTACTACTCGCCCTATTGCCCGGCCTCGCGGCCGCGGCGGCCCTGCCCGATGCGGATCCGGTGCCCGGCGGCATCGTGGCGCTGCCGCTGGGCGACGCCCAAACACCGGCGCCAACGGCCTACTACCAAGACAAGCGCGTCATGGTCCTCAGCCACGACAACCAATGGACGGCCCTGGTGGGCATTCCGCTGACCGCCAAACCCGGCCCGCAACAATTGACGGTACACAGCGCCTTGGGCGAGTCGACCCTGGCGTTTTCCATTAAGGATAAGCAATACCCCGCCCAATACCTCACCATACCCAATCAGCGCATGGTGAACCCCAATCCGGAAGACCAGGCACGCATCGAACGGGAGAGCAAAATCCTCGCGCAAGCCTTGTCCACATGGAGCGAACAAACCGAGGTCGACACCGACTTCCGCCTGCCGGCCCAAGGCCCGCTGAGCAGTCCCTTCGGCCTGCGGCGTTTTTTCAACAAACAACCGCGCGACCCCCACAGCGGCCTGGACATCGCCGCGCCCGCCGGGGCGCCTATCAATGCACCGGCGGACGGCCGGGTCATCAACGCCGGCGAGTATTTCTTCAACGGCAACGCCGTCTTCGTCGATCACGGACAGGGGCTGATCACCGGTTATTTCCACATGAGCCGCATCGATGCTCGCGAGGGCCAAATCGTCAGGAAAGGCGATATCCTGGGCGCCGTAGGCGCCACCGGCCGCGTCACCGGCCCCCACTTGCACTGGAACGTCTACCTTAACGGCGCCAAAGTGGACCCGGCCCTGTTCGTGGCGAGGCAACTGGCCGCGCTGAACGGCGGCGAAAAAGCCGTCACGGGTACCCCTCAGGCGGCAAAACTGCGATAATTCGCGCCTTTTATTCGGCCTAGCCACGGGAGCCAAAGCCCATGAACCAGACGATTACCCTCATCAAGAACTACTATGCCGCCTTCAATGCCGGCGACATGGACACCTTCCTGAACCTGCTCACCGACGACGTCATCCACGACATCAACCAGGGCGCCCGCGAAGTGGGCAAGGACGCTTTCCGCGCGTTCATGGACCGCATGAACGGCGCCTATAAAGAAGAGCTGGTGGACATGGTCATCATGGCCAGCGAAGACGGCAAGCGCGCCGCCGCGGAATTCGTGGTGCTGGGCGAATACCTGCGCACCGACGAAGGCCTGCCGGAAGCGCATGGACAAAAATACCGCCTGCCGGCCGGCGCCTTCTTCGACGTGCGCGACGGCAAAGTGGCCCGCATCACCAATTACTACAACCTGCAGGACTGGATCGACCAGGTCAGCAAGGGCTGATCGGCTTCGGTGTAGGCCGGAATAAGCGTAGCGTTTCCGGCAAGTCGCCGGGAACGGCTGCGCCTTATCCCGGCCTACGTGCTTTCCCAGACTCCGACAAACAAGACCCATGTCCGACATCACCATCAAGTGCCTTTCCGGCCGGGCCATCGAGCCTTACCTCTCCGATCTGGCGCGACTGCGCATCGAAGTGTTCCGAGACTTCCCCTATCTGTACGACGGCACCCAGGAGTACGAGGAAAAGTACTTGCGCACCTACGTGAATTCGCCCGACAGCGTGGTGGTGCTGGCCTATGACGGCGACACGGCGGTGGGCGCTTCCACCGGCCTGCCCATGGCGGACGAGACCGAGGAGTTCCAGCAGCCCTTCGTGGACGCCGGCTACGACCCGCAGCGCATCTTCTACTGCGCCGAATCGGTGCTGCTGAAGAGCCACCGCGGCAAAGGCATCTACAAGCATTTCTTCGACGGCCGCGAAGGCCACGCCCGCAAGCTGGGCCGTTTCGACTGGTGCACCTTCTGCTGCGTGCAGCGGCCGGAAAACCATCCGCTGCGCCCGGCCGATTACGCGCCGCTGGATCCCATCTGGAGCAAGTTCGGCTACGTCAAGCATCCCGAACTGGTCACCCACTATACCTGGAAGGACGTGGGCGAGACCGAGGAGACCGCCAAGCCGATGGTGTTCTGGCTGAAACCCCTGAAGGAGTCGACCTGATGGCCGGTTCTTTCCGCATCGCCGCCGCGCAATACGACATCGGTTTCCTGGAAAACTGGGCCAACTACGAAGCCAAAATCGCCCGCTGGGTTGCCGAAGCGGCGGCCAACGGGGCCAAGCTGCTGGTATTCCCGGAATATTTCAGCATGGAGCTGCCTTCGCTGTTCTCCAAGGAGATTTATTCCTCCCTGGACAAGCAGCTGGAGGCGATGCAGCAAGTGCTCCCCGACTTTTTCAAGCTGTTCGAGGCCCAGGCCAAACAGCACGCCGCCCACATCGTCGCCGGCAGTTTCCCTGTGCGCATGGAGGATGGCAGCTACCGCAACCGGTCCTACCTGTTCTACCCGGACGGCCGCAGCGATTTCCAGGAAAAGCTGCAGATGACCCGCTTCGAAAACGAGCAGTGGCTCATCAAAGCGGGGGACGACATCAGAGTGTTCGACACCGACCTGGGCCGCATCGGCATCAACATCTGCTACGACAGCGAATTCCCCATGATCGCCAGAAAGCAGGTGGAAGCCGGCGCCGACCTGATACTGGTGCCCAGCTGCACCGACACCCTGGCCGGCTACTGGCGGGTGCGCATCGGCTGCCAGGCCCGCGCCCTGGAAAACCAGTGCTACGTGGTGCAGTCCCCTACGGTGGGCGAGGCGCCGTGGTCGGAAGCGGTGGACGTCAACACCGGTTCGGCCGCCATCTATACGCCGGTGGACCGGGGCTTTCCCGACAACGGCGTGCTGGCCATCGGCGAATACGGCAAAACCCAGTGGGTATACGGCGACGTGGACCTGGCCAACATCGCCAAAGTGCGCCAGGACGGCCAAGTGTTCAACTACCGCGACTGGCCCAGCCAATTCCGCTGCGGTAACGCCGGCTGACCATCGAATGCTTCCGGCGGCGCCCCAGCCGCCGGAAGCCGCTCCTAATATTCCCCTAAGATTGACACCGAGGCGGCGGCAGAGAATACTCGCCGTCGGCTGCGTATGCCGCGCGGCCTGGCGGCGCCGTCCGCGCCCCATCGCAGACCAACTAAAACGGGGGAAAACCACAATGAAAAAAATCGGCACCAGCCTGATTACCCTGGCCCTGGCCCTTAGCGCCGGCGCCTGCTCCGAAGGCCAGCTTAGCAATATCGCGCAAAACGCTTTGAAGCCCCAAGCGGGCGTCGGAGGCGGCAGCGTCTCCGGGCAGGAGAGCGCCAGCGCGGCCCCGGTCACTTACAGCAATAAAGCGCGCAAATTCCACTTCACCATCCCGGCCGGCTGGGCCAAGGTGGGCGGCGATCCGGAAGGGGAAAACGCCCAGTTCCAGAAAGTGGGCGGCACTGCCTCGTTCCAGTTCCACTACACCAGCATGGCGAGCAATTTCCCGGCGGAAGCTTCCGTCAAAGCTTCCCTGACCATGGCGAAGGATGAGATAAAGCAGGGGAAAAACATCGAGGCCAAGCGCCGCGACGACAAATGCCAAAGCAATCCGAAGGTACAGTGCGCCAGAGGGTGGGAGCTGATCGACGCCGGCAAAGACGGCCACCAGCGCATCATTTGGCAGGCTTACGACAAGGACAATTACTACTACAACTTCATGGGCGCCAGCGACACGGCGGAATTCCAAAGCGTCCGCGCCGTCCTGCAAGAAATCATCAACTCCGTGAAGTTCGATTAAGCCGGCGTAAAAGCCAAGCCCCTCCTCCGAGGGGCTTCGGCGCCGATCGGACGCCGGCTAAAACCCCGACTCCCGTATCACCGCCGCCACCGCCTGCCGCCACGCGCGCAACAGCAGGCTGCGGCCGCCGGACGCGATATAAACCTGGCCTCGCAGGGTGTGCGGCAGGCGGGTCAAAATGTCAGAACGCTCCGGCTTCAACAGCACGCGGTACACGGCGCTCTCGGGCACCAAGGTAGCGTTGCCCCCCTTGCGGGCGGCCACTTCGCCGCCATAAACCGAAGCGAAATAAGGCGACAAATTGGCGGCACTGGCCCGATCGACGCGCGTGATGCGGCAATTCACCGGCGGCAAGGCGGCGTCATCCGGATAGAAGCGGCCCTCGGCGCCGTCCTCCACTTGCAACAAATCGTCCTCGGCCACATAGGCTTCCAGCTGCAAACCGGCCGGGTTGATGACCACCATCAGCCGCTCCCCCTCGCTCAGCCACTGGCCGATATTCACGTCCGGGTTCACATCCAGCACGATGCCGTCGAAACCGGCCCGCACCGCCAGCAATTTCTGCTGTCCGCGGAAACCGGCCAATTTGGCGCTGGCGCTTTCCAACTCTTTCAAAAGCACTTGGCGATTGCCGATCAATTCCTGCTCCAGGCCGTGATAAGCCAATTGCCACTGCAACAAGGACACCCGCTCGTCCGCTTGGCGGGCTTCAAACTCCAAATCCGCGGAAGAGAGGTCGGCCAGCGCCTCGCCCGCCTTCACCGCCCCGCCGGACACCACCGGCAAACGATCCAGCCGGGCGCCGAACGGCACGAAAATCTCCGCATACTCCTCCGCCTTGAGCAAGGCCGGCGCCCGCACCCGTTTCTGCCAGGGCATCAGCACCACCACCGCCAGCAACGCCACCCCCACCAGGGTCAAGCGAACGCGGCCTGGATCGAAGCCGTCGCTGGGAATATTGCGCCACGCCAGCAGCTCGGCGACGATGGGGCGCAAAACGAACCAGCCCACCTCAACCATCATCAAAATCAGCCCCAGCAGCTTGAAAGCGAAGTGGTAGACCAGCAGCGCAATCCCCAAGAACAAGGTGAACCGGTAAATCCAGGTACACCAGGCGTACAGCACAAAAAAACGCGCGGTCTTCGGCGCCAACGGCTCCGGCGGCGGCGCCTTCAGGCCGAACAGCAGACGGCGCAAGTGCCAGCGATTGTAGGCAAATGAGCGGGGCTGCAAGTTCTCCGCGCGCATCCAATCGGCCAATAGGTAATAGCCATCCATGCGCATGAAGGGATTGAGATTGATCGTCAGGGTAACGATCCAGGTGGAAGCCGCCAGCAGGAATACGCTGCTGCGCATGGGACCGTCGGGCAGGAAATTCCACAGCACCGTCGCCACGGCGGCCAGGCCCAGTTCCACCATGACCCCGGCTCCGGCGATGGCCAAACGGCTGCGGCGCCGGGTGATTTTCCAGGTTTCGCTGGCGTCGGTGTACAACACGGGAAACATCACCAAAAACGCGATGCCCATGGTCGGCACGCGGCAGCCGTGGCGATGGGCGGTGAAGGCGTGGCCCAATTCATGGGCGACCTTGGCCAGAGACAACGCTACCCCGTAATACACCATGCCCTGCCAGTTGAAGAAATGCAGGAAAGTGCCGAGAAAATGCTCCCATTGGCGCGACACCAGGTACAGCCCCGCCAAAGCGACCGCCACCATGGTCCAGGCGAAGCGCGGACTGTACATCCAGGCGACATAGGGATAAGCCCGCGCCAAGAAGCGGTCCGGGCGCAATAGCGGGATGCGGAAGAACAGGTAGTTGTGCAACAACCACACGGCCCAATGGTGGCGGGTTTTCTCCCACTGGCCGCGCAGCCAATCGCGACCAGCGGCTCCCCGCAGGCGCAACAGGTTTTGCTCCATGAGAAATTTCGCCAAGGCATGCACTTGCTCGGCGCTCACGCTCAGGGTGGTGTCCGCGTTGACCGAAGCGGCGATGTCTTCCGCATCCCCCGACGCCCAGCGGGAAACGATCTCGAACTCGCTCCAGCCGATGCGGAAGAAGCGATTATTGGCCGGATCGTGCAAAGTCCAGGAAGGGTAGCCATCGTCGCCCCTCGGCCCAGGCAGGCAATGCAGCTCCTCCCGCAGAGGCGGCAGGCTTACAACCCCAGCCATTGACGCACCGCTCCCAGCGGTCGGCGGAACAGGTAGTGGAACAAGGTGACCGGCTGGCCGTACAACTTGGCCGTGCCTTTCAATCCGATGCGGGGCGGCGCCTGGCCCGCGTCGAAGCGCGCCTTGACCAGGTAGGCCAGCACGTCCTCCGGCGTGGTCTCCGCCTGGTAGCTGGCGCGGTACAGGCGCGCCGTCATGGGATGGTGCGGGTCCACGTTAAGGAACATCACCACTTCGGCACCCGGTTCCAAATCGATGAAATCGGCGACCGGCAACTGCACCGCCAACTCCACCCGCTGGGGATCGGCCACCATGAGCAAGCGCTCGCCCACCGCCACCGGCTTGCCCATCCAATCGTGGGGGTCGCTGAAAATGGCGATGCCGGCGTGGGGCGCCTTCACCTGGGAACGCGCCATGAGATCATCCATATAAGCCACCTCGGCCGCCTGCTGGTCCATGCGGCTTTTGAGGATGGTCAGCTCCGCCCTGCTCTTATTGTCGAACACCGCTTGCTGGGCGGCGCGGCGGTACTCGGCCTCGGCGACGGCGAGGGCCTTGCGGCTGACTTCCAGACGGTTGGACAAATCGGTATCGTCCAATGTGATGAGCAACTGATCCTTGGCGACGACGTCGTTGGGCTCCAGATGGAATCGGTCCACCACGCCTTCCATGGGGGAGCGCACCACCGTCGGATCGGCCGCCACCACTTCCGCGGGGGCCAGCACCGACTGTCGCACGGGAAAACAAAATACCAGCACGATCGCCAGCATCAGCCAGCGCCGGTCGCGATCCAACACCAGCTTGCGCCACCAGGGCGGGGGCGGCGCCAGGGCATGCCAAGCGTGCTCGTAGGCGCCGGCCAATTCCTGCAACAACAAGCCCTCGCCTTCGACCCACGGCGTATCCCGGCACAACAACAAGCCGCCCAAGCCATCGCCCGCCGCCGTGCCGAAGCGCACCCATAGACCGTGCGCCGGCAGCCATTGCCCCCAGTCCTTAGCCAAGGCTTGCGGCAAGTCGCCGGCGGCCACCGGCCGTAAAACGGCAGCGTCCGTTTGCCCATCCAAATGCTCCGCCACCTGCCGCAGCCACGCCACATACGGCGCATTGGGCTCTAGCAACGCCACGCCGGAAACCGCTGCAATCCGCGAAGCCGGCCGGCGCAGCCATAGGGCCGCCTGGCGGTAGTCCAACAACTGGCGCGTCTCGTTGACGATGATGAAGGCCAGCGCATGCACGTCTTCCGCCTGACGCGCATTGCGCTGCAGCAATAGCAGGTTGCTCAGGCCAAGCAGTTGGCGTTGCTCGGGAGTCGGCGCGACGTTGTCCGCCGCGCCAGGAACAGGAGCGCCGGGGCGGGAAGGATCAGTCATGGCTAACGGGGCAGGTTGAAAACCGCTTTGCCGCTCATACCGGCCAGCAACTCGTCGTGGGGACCGACGATGCGCCCCACCACGGCAATGGACTGGCTCACCGGATCGATGCGCGCCCCCAAAGTCACCACTTCGGTTTGGTACTCCCTGCCGGTTTCCTCCACCTGCAGCGTGAACCGCGCGCCGGGCTTGAGCCAACGCAGCCACTGGGAAGGCACCAAGGCCTCCACGTCTAACTGGCTGTCGTCGAGAATCTCCATAATGGGGTTGCCCACCTGCAAGTATTGGTGGGCGTGGGCGGGAACATCCACCACCCGACCGTCGAAGGGCGCCATTATCTGGCACTTATCCAGCGAGCTGCGATACAAAGCGATGTCGGCTTGCGCTTCAGCCATTTTGGCCTGCGCCAGTTCCACCTCCAACGCGCTAGCCGATTGCAGCTTGGCCAGACGCTGGTTGACCTCGTAAGTCTTGTGGGCGCCTTGCAGCACCGCCTGGGCCTTGTGCAGCTGAGCTTGCTGGGCGGCGCAATCGAACGCCACCAACAACTGCCCTTTTTTGAAGCGCTCGCCCTTGCGCACCGTCAATTTCGCCACTTCGGCAGGCACTTCGGCGGACAAGGTGGTTTCATCCCGGGGGCTGAGCTGGGCGCGGATTTCCGTTTGCCCAGCGGACGCCGCCGGGGCGGGAGGCGGCGCATCCGCCGCCGAGGCGGCAATCGCCGACAGCCCGGCGACGGCCAACAGCGCCGCCGGGCCTATACGGCGGTCATGCTTGTGCATAGCGATTCCCAACACGCGGGGGCCGTGCCTCACAACGCCGACGCCAATCCATCCATTAAACCGGACAGCCAATCGTTGTCTTCCTGGACCTTGCCGACATCGGGCAATTCAGTCTGGTTGGCGGTATCGGTAGGCTGCGGAAACAGTCCCTTGCTCCAGTCCTGATCCACCTCGGCCAAAGCCTGGGCCAAGGCGTTGATGTCGTGGGACTGTATCGTGTCGGGCAACGGATCGAAGCCCAGGGACACGTAAACCTTACCCAGCGCCGCCTGCACATCGGAATACGATTGGTAGCGCTGCAGCAGGGTGAACACCGCGTCCACCGACGCACGAATGCGCTCCATGGGGCTGCTGGCCTGATTGTCGGCGCTGTTGACCAAATGGCGGTTGATTTGCTGATTGAGGTCGTCCAGTTCCACCGCCCGCGCATACTGCTGGCTGGCCATGTCGAGTTGCTCCTGGGCCAGATGCACCTGGGTCAGGATGGCCATGTGCGCGGCCAGGCGACGGGAGTCCGCCAAGGCTTTCTGCGTTTCGGCGTTGCTGATGGCCTGCGGCGCGGAAAGGATTTCGAACACGTTTTTGGCGATCTGCGTGCCCAGCTCGCCGAAATGCTGATTCAGCAAATAGGAGTTGCTGTCGTAATGGCCGCCGATATTCACCTCAACCCCCGGCAACAAGCGCAGCATGGCTTTGTGGACTTCCGCCGTGCCGATGCGGGTCTGATACATTTCCTCGCGCAACTCCGGACGCATCTGCAGCGCCAAATTCTCCATTTGCGCCATGGGCAGTTCCAACTTGGGCGTCGCGAAGGCTTGTTCGCCGGCCGGCACCGCCAAGGTGAACTCCTGGCCGGGCGGCAGATTGACCAAACGCATCAATTCGCTCCGAGCCAGCTTCAGCTGTTCCTGCACGCCTTCCAGCTTGCGCACGATTTCCACCAGGCTTTTTTGGTAGCGCAGGCTTTCCAGCGGCGCTTGCAGGCCCTCTTTTTGCGCCGCGCGCGCATTTTGCAGGGCGCCGCGCGCTTCCTCCAACACCGGCCGCACCACGCTTTCCATCTGCTGCGCGCCCACGGCCCGCCAGTACGCGCTACGCACGTCCTGCATCAGGTTGTGGCTGACTTTGCGGCGGTTTTCCTCGGCGATCAACGCTTTGTTGCCATCCTGCTGCGCACGGAAATAGCTGACGCCGAAGTCCAGGATATTCCAGCGGAACACCAAGTCCCCCAGATAACGGGTACGGTCCTGGGAGGTCGACGTAACCAGCGATTGGCGGCCGGTTTGTATGGAGCGGCTGCTGGACGCATTGAAGTTGTCGCGTCCCCGGTAACCGGCGGAGGCCATCAGCTCCGGTAACAAATCAAAACGGGCGATGGTGGACTGGCCTTCGGAAACAGCGCGCTCCATCATTTTGACGCGATGATCCAGATTGTATTTCAAAGCTCGCGCCATGGCCTGGTAAAGGGTCAACGCCCCGGACAACGGCTCCTGCTTATCGAACAACACGGCCTTGTCATCGGCGATAGCCTGGCTCCGCTCTTCCCGGCTTAAGGGTTCGGGCGTCAAACCGCAACCGGTCAGGCAGGCCCCCAAGGAAACACCCAGCACCAGCGGCAGCCATTGCCTGGCTTGTTGTTTCTGTTTTTTCATCTATCCATCCTTAAGGTTCTTTTCGAAATACTTTTTTCGCGTGGCCGCCGTCGGCTACTCGGCATCGGCGCCTTAAGCGCCGAACACTTCCGCCACGCTTTTGAGCAACGCCGCTTGTTGGGCGCTGAAGCCGGATTGGCGCAACTGCTCGCTGAAGGCGGGCTTGGCGGCGAATCGCGCATCCGCCACGTCGCCGGCCCATCGTCCGGCAATATCCCGCCCCGGCTGCAGCCCCGCCGCGCGAGGCGGAACACCGCCGGAGGGATTGCGCGGCGCGCCGTTTCGGCCGCCGTTGTTGCCCGCGTCGTTGGGCAATCTGGTACGCACCGCCAGCTGTATGGTCGCCTGCTTGCCGTGGGCATCGGTGACGGTCACTTTGATCACCACCGCGCCGCCTTTCACCGCGCCGTTGACGGTAAACGTGCCGGAACTTTTATCGAATTGGATCTGCGGCGGCAGGTCCTTGCCGTCGGCGGTGGTCGCCTCGTAGTGAACCCCTTCGCTCAAATCCAGTTTCGACAACGCGTCCACCGGCACCTCGAACGTGGCGCTGTCGCCAACCACGGTCATCACGTAGGTGCCGCCCCCCATCGGCATGATATCCACTCCGAAACTGTTGCCGAAGTTGAAGCCATTGGTATCCCCGCCCAGCGGGTTTTGGCCTCGATTATCACCAAACGACGACGAGTGACCGTCACCCCACGGCTCGCCCCCCCCATTGCCCTCGCCCTGCGGCCCCGACTCGCCGGACTGCGAATGCTCCTGGCTTCTTCCCTGGCCGGCACCACCGGCATTACCGCCGTTGCCGGTCATTTGGCTCAGGTTGATGCCGTTGTTGTCCTCCTCAGACTCCGAGCTGCCCGGACTGGAAGAGCTGCCTGGATTATTGACGGTAATGGTAAAACTCCGGCGCGCGCTGCTGTCGACGCCGCCGTTAGCCGTGCCACCGCTATCCCTGAGCATTACCGTCACCGTCGCCGTGCCGCTGACGCCGGTATTCGGGGTATAGGTCAAATTGCCGTTGGCGTCGATGCTGGGCTGTACGCTGAACAGCGCACTGTTGTCGTTGCTAACGGTAAAACTGACGGTCTGGTCGCTTTCGTTGGCCGCCCCCTTGCTAATGGCCGTGGCCCAACCGACGACGGTTTGCGCGCCGGAGCCGGCATTCGCCGTTTGGTCGGCGCCCGCGGTGAAACTCGGTGCGTCGTTGACGGCCGTTACGCTGGCGCTCACGCTGTTGGTGGCCCCGGCAATGGCTGTAGTGCCGCCGTTGCTCGCGCTGTTCACATTAACGCGCGTTTCCGTTCCGCCGGTGGTAGTACTGAAAGTGCCGACATAGGTGTTGTCCAACGCACGGATGCTCAACGCCGTGGGCGTGCCGTTGAAGTCGGCCACCGGCACGAAGCGCAGCAGCGTGGTGCTGGACAAAGCCAATGCCGACGCGTTGTCGCCGACCGTGCCGATCGCTTTCCAATTGGAACCGTCGCTGGAATACTGCCACGTGCCTTCCGTCGCCGCGTTGGCGCTGTTGGCCACCACCAAAACGCCCGGACTGGTGGCGCCGCCGTCAGCATCCTGGAAGTTGTATCCGCTGAGGGCATTGATGGCCGTGCCGCTGGGATTGCTGGCGTCTTCCAGCACCGCCGCCAAAGCGAGATTGCCGACACCGGTAGGAGCGTTATTGAGCACCGTGATGCCGTTGCCGGTCAGATCCGCCACCACCACCGCGGCATCCGTGCCCGCCGCCCAGTCTTCCGCCGCCGCCAGGTTGTACGTCGTGCCGCCGCTGGACGAGGTGCCGGCTTTGTTCAAAAGCAGATTAACGGCGGCCTTGTCCGTGGCGCTCAGCGTCATGGTGAACGAAGTGCCCGACGTAATTTCCACGTTCGCCGTGTCCGTCAGCGTGCGCGTTCCGCCGCCCTGGCCGGTAAACGTCAGCTTGTTGGCGACGATGTCGTTGGTCGCGCCCGACAGCTTGGTGAAGCCCGTGCCCGTCACCACCAGCGTACCGGTGCTGGCGTCGTAAGTGGCCGAGGTGATCGTCGGCGTCGCCACGTTGCTCGCCGTGATGCCGTTGCCCGTGGTGTCAGCCACCACCACCGCCGCGTCCGCACCCGCCGCCCAGTCTTCCGCCGCCGCCAGGTTGTACGTCGTGGCGCCGGTGGAGCTGGTGCCGTTCTTGTTGACGATCTGGTTGATGGCCGCTTTGTCCGTGGCGCTCAGCGTGATGGTAAACGAGGTGCCCGACGTGATATCTACGTTCGCCGTGTCCGTCAGCGTGTACGTCGAGCCGCCTTCGCCGGTGAACGTCAGCTTGTTGGCGACGATGTCGTTGGTCGCGCCCGACTTTTGCAAAAAGCCCGTGCCCGTCACCACCAGCGAGCCGGTGCTGGCGTCGTAAGTCGCCGACGTGATCGTCGGCGTCGCCACGTTGCTCGCCGTGATGCCGTTGCCCGTGGTATCCGCCACCACCACCGCCGCGTCCGCACCCGCCGCCCAGTCTTCCGCCGCCGCCAGGTTGTACGTCGTGGCGCCGGTGGAGCTGGTGCCGTTCTTGTTGACGATCTGGTTGATGGCCGCTTTGTCCGTGGCGCTCAGCGTGATGGTAAACGAGGTGCCCGACGTGATATCCACGTTCGCCGTGTCCGTCAGCGTGTACGTCGAGCCGCCTTCGCCGGTGAACGTCAGCTTGTTGGCGACGATGTCGTTGGTCGCGCCCGACTTTTGCAAAAAGCCCGTGCCCGTCACCACCAGCGAGCCGGTGCTGGCGTCGTAAGTCGCCGACGTGATCGTCGGCGTCGCCACGTTGCTCGCCGTGATGCCGTTGCCCGTGGTATCCGCCACCACCACCGCCGCGTCCGCACCCGCCGCCCAGTCTTCCGCCGCCGCCAGGTTGTACGTCGTGGCGCCGGTGGAGCTGGTGCCGTTCTTGTTGACGATCTGGTTGATGGCCGCTTTGTCCGTGGCGCTCAGCGTGATGGTAAACGAGGTGCCCGACGTGATATCCACGTTCGCCGTGTCCGTCAGCGTGTACGTCGAGCCGCCTTCGCCGGTGAACGTCAGCTTGTTGGCGACGATGTCGTTGGTCGCGCCCGACTTTTGCAAAAAGCCCGTGCCCGTCACCACCAGCGAGCCGGTGCTGGCGTCGTAAGTCGCCGACGTGATCGTCGGCGCCGCCACGTTGCTCGCCGTGATGCCGTTGCCCGTGGTATCCGCCACCACCACCGCCGCGTCCGCACCCGCCGCCCAGTCTTCCGCCGCCGCCAGGTTGTACGTCGTGGCGCCGGTGGAGCTGGTGCCGTTCTTGTTGACGATCTGGTTGATGGCCGCTTTGTCCGTGGCGCTCAGCGTGATGGTAAACGAGGTGCCCGACGTGATATCCACGTTCGCCGTGTCCGTCAGCGTGTACGTCGAGCCGCCTTCGCCCGTGAACGTCAGCTTGTTGGCGACGATGTCGTTGGTCGCGCCCGACTTTTGCAAAAAGCCCGTGCCCGTCACCACCAGCGAGCCGGTGCTGGCGTCGTAAGTGGCCGAGGTGATCGTCGGCGCCGCCACGTTGCTCGCCGTGATGCCGTTGCCGGTGGTATCCGCCACCACCACCGCCGCATCCGCACCCGCCGCCCAGTCGTCGGCCGCCGCCAGGTTGTACGTCGTGCCGCTGGTGGAACTGGTGCCGTTCTTATTGACGATCTGGTTGATGGCCGCTTTGTCCGTGGCGCTCAGCGTCAGAGTGAAGGAAGTGGCGCTGGTCAACTCCACGTTCGCGGTATCGGTCAGGGTATAGGTCGCCCCCCCCTCGCCGGTGAACGTCAGCTTGTTGGCGGTAATGTCGTTGGCCGCGCCGGCTTGGGCCTGCATATTGGTGCCGGTGACCACCAACGTGCCGGTGCTGGCATCGTAAGTGGCGGAAGTGATTTTCGGCGCGATGGACACCGTCACGCCATTGGTCGCGTCGGCGATGTTGGCGGCGGGGTCCGCGGCTCTCAGCCAATCGTCGGCGGCGGCGAGGTTATAAGTGGTGGCGTCGTTCGCGCTGGTGCCGATTTTGTTCAGCAGCGCATCGACGTTGGTTTTGTCCGCCCCCGTCAACGTAACGGTGAACGATGTTGCCGAGGTGATTTCCACGCCCGTGGCGTTGGTCAGCGTGTAAGTTCCCGCTCCCTGGCCGGTGAAGGTCAGCTTGGTGAGGTCGATGTCGTTGCTGGCACCGACTTTACTGAATAGGTTGGTGCCTGTCACCGTCAGCACCCCCGTATCGGAATCGTAGGTGGCCGAGGTGATGGTGGGCGTTTGCACGTTGCTGACCGTGATGCCGTTGCCGGTCAAATCGGCCACCACCGTCGACGCGGCGCTGCCGGCCATCCAATCCTCGGCGGCGGCCAGATTGTAGGTGGTGGCACCTGAGGACACGGTGCCGTTTTTGTTCAGCAAACCGTTAACCACCATCTGGTCGGCGGCGTTGAGAGTGACCGAGAAAGTGGTGTCGTTGGTGATCTCCACACTCGACGACGTCAGGGTATAAGTCCCGCCCTCCCCGGCTAGGGTCAGCTTGGACACGTCGACGTCGTTGCCGGCGCCGCTCTTGGACACCAAGTTGGTGCCCGTCACCGTCAATATCCCAGTGCTGGCGTCATAGGTCGCCGAAGTCACTGTGGGCGCGGCGTAGTTGCTGACGGTAATGCCGTTGCTGGTATCGCTGCCGCCGGTCGAATCGCCCCGGTTCCAGGAAGCCGCCGCCGACAAATTGTAAGTGGTGGCGCTCACCGACGCGGTGCCGTTGTTGTTCAGCAGCGCTTCCACGTTGGTCACGTCCGCGCCGCTGAGCGTTACCGAGAACGAGGTTGCCGAGGTGATTTCCACGCCGGTGGCGTTGGTGAGGGTGTAAGTCGCCCCGCCCTCGCCGGTAAACGTCAGCTTGGTCAGGTCGACGTCGTTGGTCGCGCCGCTCTTGCTGAGGAAGCCGGTGCCCGTCACCGTCAGGACGTTGGTGCTGTAATCGTAGGTGGCCGAAGTGATGGTCGGCGCCGCCACGTTGCTCACCGTGATGCCGTTGCCAGTGGTGTCCGCTACCACCACTGCCGTGTCCGCACCCGCCGCCCAGTCTTCCGCCGCCGCCAGGTTGTACGTCGTGCCGCTGGTGGAGCTGGTGCCGTTCTTGTTCATGAACAGGTTCACCGCCGCTTTGTCCGTGGCGTTCAGCGTGACGCTGAAGCTGGTGCCCGAGGTAATCTCCACGCTGCTGCTCGTCAGCGTGTACGTGCTGCCGCCTTCGCCGCTGAACGTCAGCTTCGATACGTCGATGTCGTTGGTCGCGCCGCTCTTGCTGAGGAAGCCGGTGCCCGTCACCACCAGCGTGCCCGTGCTGGCGTCGTAAGTGGCGCTGGTGATCGCCGGCGCCGCCACGTTGCTCACCGTGATGCCGTTGCCGGTGGTGTCCGCTACCACCACTGCCGTGTCCGCACCCGCCGCCCAGTCTTCCGCCGCCGCCAGGTTGTACGTCGTGCCGCTGGTGGAGCTGGTGCCGTTCTTGTTCATGAACAGGTTCACCGCCGCTTTGTCCGTGGCGTTCAGCGTGACGCTGAAGCTGGTGCCCGAGGTAATCTCCACGCTGCTGCTCGTCAGCGTGTACGTGCTGCCGCCTTCGCCGCTGAACGTCAGCTTCGATACGTCGATGTCGTTGGTCGCGCCGCTCTTGCTGAGGAAGCCGGTGCCCGTCACCACCAGCGTGCCGGTGCTGGCGTCGTAAGTCGCCGAGGTGATCGCCGGCGCCGCCACGTTGCTTACCGTGATGCCGTTGCCGGTGGTGTCCGCCACCACCACCGCCGTGTCCGCACCCGCCGCCCAGTCTTCCGCCGCCGCCAGGTTGTACGTCGTGCCGCTGGTGGAGCTGGTGCCGTTCTTGTTCATGAACAGGTTCACCGCCGCTTTGTCCGTGGCGTTCAGCGTGACGCTGAAGCTGGTGCCCGAGGTGATCTCCACGCTGCTGCTCGTCAGCGTGTACGTGCTGCCGCCTTCGCCGGTGAACGTCAGCTTCGATACGTCGATGTCGTTGGTCGCGCCGCTCTTGCTGAGGAAGCCGGTGCCCGTCACCACCAGCGTGCCGGTGCTGGCGTCGTAAGTCGCCGAGGTGATCGCCGGCGCCGCCACGTTGCTTACCGTGATGCCGTTGCCGGTGGTGTCCGCCACCACCACCGCCGTGTCCGCACCCGCCGCCCAGTCTTCCGCCGCCGCCAGGTTGTATGTCGTGCCGCTGGTGGAGCTGGTGCCGTTCTTGTTCATGAACAGGTTCACCGCCGCTTTGTCCGTGGCGTTCAGCGTGACGCTGAAGCTGGTGCCCGAGGTGATTTCCACGCTGCTGCTCGTCAGCGTGTACGTGCTGCCGCCTTCGCCGCTGAACGTCAGCTTCGATACGTCGATGTCGTTGGTCGCGCCGCTCTTGCTGAGGAAGCCGGTGCCCGTCACCACCAGCGTGCCCGTGCTGGCGTCGTAAGTCGCCGAGGTGATCGCCGGCGCCGCCACGTTGCTCACCGTGATGCCGTTGCCCGTGGTGTCCGCCAACACCACCGCCGTGTCCGCACCCGCCGCCCAGTCTTCCGCCGCCGCCAGGTTGTATGTCGTGCCGCTGGTGGAGCTGGTGCCGTTCTTGTTCATGAACAGGTTCACCGCCGCTTTGTCCGTGGCGTTCAGCGTGACGCTGAAGCTGGTGCCCGAGGTAATCTCCACGCTGCTGCTCGTCAGCGTGTACGTGCTGCCGCCTTCGCCGGTGAACGTCAGCTTCGAGACGTCGATGTCGTTGGTCGCGCCATTCAACTTCAAGAAACCGGTGCCGGTCACCACCAGCGTGCCGGTGCTGGCGTCGTAAGTGGCCGAGGTGATCGCCGGCACCGCCACGTTGCTCACCGTGATGCCGTTGCCGGTCAGGTCGGCAATATTGCCGCCGGTAATGACGGTATTCCAGTCGTCCGCCGCCGCCAGGTTGTAGGTGGTGCCGCCGGTGGAGGTGGTGCCAGCCTTGTTCATGATCTGGTTGACGGCGGCCAGATCGGTGGCGTTGAGCGTCACACTGAAGGAGGTCGCGGAAGTGATCTCCACATTGGACGAGGTGAGCGTGTAGGTCGAGCCGCCCTCGCCGGTAAAGGTCAGTTTGGACACCGTGATGTCGTTGGTCGCGCCGCTGGCTTTCACCAGGTTGGTGCCGGTGACGGTCAATGCGCCGGTGGACGCGTCGTAGGTGGCGCTGGTGATGGTGGGCGTTTGCACGTTGCTCACCGTGATGCCGTTGCCGGTCAGGTCGGCATTGGTGGTACGCGACGAATCCCAACTGGCGGCGCCGGCGAGATTGAAGGTGGTCGCGCTACCCGCCGCGGTGGTGCCGTTCTTGTTCAGCAGCCCCTCCACGTTGATCTGGTCGGCGGCGTTCAAGGTCACCGAAAAGCTGGTAGCGCTGGACGCGGTAACGTCGGCACTGGTCAGCGTGTAGGTGGCGCCGCCTTCGCCCGTTACCGTCAACTTGTTCACCGCGATGGTGTCGCCGGTGACCATGCCGGTGCCCGTCACGGTCAGCACGTTGGTGCTGGCGTCGTAGGTGGCGGAAGTGATGGCGGGGCCGGAACTGCATAATGTGGGGTGATCCGCGTCAAAACTAGCCATATTGTTCCAAGAATAATGGCCGTAGTTTCCCGTGGTGTAATCGAGATCGTAATAAGCAGAGCCATTCTTGACGCCGACCGTGGTCGTCCCTGCGCCGTCAAGGATCGTCGTGCCGTTTATATTGCCTATACCAACCACATTAACAGTGCCGGCTCCGCCCAACGAACAACCTAAGCAATGGTTGATGTCCTGCATCCCCTGCAGGGTAAAGGGCAGCACGGTGTCGATGGTGCCGGTGGTGTATTCCAAATCCCAGTCGCCGCCCAGGGCGGTGGGGCCGGTGCGGTCGGTGGAAGCCGCCACGTCCACGTCGCCCAGCATGGCGGCCAGGTCGTCGACGAATTGCTTGCCGACGTCGTTGGCGGCCACCGAGCAGCCGTAGAGCAGCAAATCGCCGCCGGGTCTCAAGGCGTCGCCGATGGCCTGCACGGCGGCGGGGTCGGCCTTGATCGCCGCATCGTCCACCGCTTGGTAACCCAAAAGGATTTTCCCCAGGTCGCCGCCTTCGGTAACCAAATGGATGGCATCCAAATCGTGGTAGCCGGACAGGGCCTGGGCCAAGCCGTCCAAGCCGCTATGTCCCCACTGCAGCACGATCACCGGGATGCTGGGATCCATGCCGGCGATAAGGGTTTGGTAATCGGCCACGGTCCAGTCCACCACGACCACTTCGTGCACCGGCGGCACAGCGGCGGGGGGAGGCGCGGAGGCCGCCGCGGCATCCAGCAGCGCTTGGGCGTCGGCCACGGCGGCGGCATCCGGGGCCGGCTGGGTAAGATCGGGCGCGGTCGCGTCGACAGTGGCGGCCGCGGCGCCGTCGTACAACAAACGCGGCTCCAAGGCGAAAGCGAACAGGGCCGGCCTCGCGGCGGCGGACAACGTTTCAGGTTGGCTGGGGGAATTGGTCAGGCGTTCGAATATGCCCATGGCGCGTCTCCTTCAAGTATCCTTCGCTTTCGCTCTATTCCACATTAACCGCAAGGGGATATGCCCGTTGCGCGATCCGTTCAGTCTAGTATAAGGCGCAACGGTATTGCGGCTACGGCCATGTTACGCCCCTCGCCGCGGTTCACAATCCCTTCCAGTCCGCGAAATACCAAAGGCATATAACACCGTTGCTGAATATGCCCGGGCATTCGCTCACTCCCCCGGCGGGCATTCCGACAAAGATACGGCGAACTCGGTTTCCGGCAAACGAAACAATGCCCGGTGCAAATCCGGCTCGCTGAACCCCGGCGTATAAGGTTTGGTTGTCCCCGGCAAAAACGCCACGTCGTACAATTCGGTTACCGGGCCTTCCAGGGTCAACCAATGCACCGATTTGCCGGAACGGGGATCGATAACCAACAAACCGCAGGTTTCCCGGATATTCTGCGACTCCAGCCGCTCTTTGATGTTCAGGCCGGAAGCAAAGGTATTCGGCCTAAGCTTGGATAGGCCGACAACGGCATAGCCATCCACGAAGCACAGACCACGGGCGAAACCGGGGCACTGGTAGACGCTGTTGAAGCGGCCGGCGGCATCCACATAACCGAGATCGCCGTCGCCGGAGTTGAGCAGCCACAGCTTGCCGTCGTGCCAACGGGGCGAATGGGGCATGGACAAACCGGAACACAGCGTTTCACCGCTGGGCACATCGACGACGCAGCCGCCGCCGCTTTTCATCTCGCGCCAACCCATGGCCGTATCGTAGCGTCCGCACAGGGTGGCGAAGGCCAGCTCGCCGTCGCGCTGCCCCATGCCGTTCAGATGGCAGCGGTCTTCCGGCGCCAGCGCGGAAATAAAACCCGGCCTCCACACCGGACGAAAGTTGTAGTGCGCGTCCAGGGCGGCGATACAGCTAAAGCGGGTATTGACGAACAGCAGCTCATGGCGCCGACCGAGAAATTGCACATCGGCCAGAATGTCGTGGGCGTCGCAGCCGCCGAGTAAATACCCCTGACGCGGCAGGTAAACGGCGTCATAGTGCCGCCCACCCAACTCGCGCGGCCCGGTATCGGCAAAACGCCAAATCTGCTGCTGGTTGGCCACCCAAAGATAATCCGCCCCCACCGCCAGGCCCATGGCGCTGCCCAGGATGCGCTCCAGGGCCAGGGTTTGGCCGTCGTCCGCCGGGGACAGCAAAAACAACCGGCCGGACTGGTAAGTGGTAAAGGCCAGGCTGCCCCCCACCGCTTGCAGCCAAGCCCCCAGCTGCGGCGAGGCATGCAGGGTGGGCTTGCCGGCCTGTTCTTGGGCGACGACGTTTTTCATGCCGACTTCGGCCATGGGGATTTCCTAGCGGTAGAGACGCCGGCGAACGGCGAAAACGATCGATCCGGGTTATCGGCTCAGTTGTAAACGGCTTGATAGATGAACCGGCCGGCCTCTTCGCCGATGGGCACCAGAAAAATCTCCAGCTCGCCCAACGCTTCGTGCCGGAGGCGATGGATGCGTTGATGCAGGAAAATCGTGTTTTCGCCGCGAAACCTTAGCTGGAAAGGCGCGCGGACTTGGCCCGGATAGGGATGGGACGGCAGCGCGCCGGCCTCGAACAAAGTCAGGGGAAACAATAAGTCGCCATCCAACACCGCGGTAAAGACGGTGTCGAGATGGGGCGTAAAAAAATCGAGGGTCGTCGTCATGAATAGGATGCGATACGAAATGGTTGCGTTCGGTTTGGCCGGGATCGACCGGGCCCTGCCTACGGCTCGCCCGGCCGCCACTCCATCAGCCAATAGGGGCCGCTGTCGCCGATTTCCTTGAAACCCAGGCGGCGGTACAGCGATTGCGCCGGGTTGAACTTCTCCACGTGGATGCTGACCGTTTGCCCCGCCGCCACGGCCTCCGCGCCCACGCCTTGCAGCAATAGGGTACCCAATCCCTGGCCGCGCACCTCCGGCAGCAGCGAAATATCGACGATGCGAATGTCGCCGGCGTCGCGATGTAAGTACAGCCGGCCCACCGGCACGCCGTCCCGTTCCAGGATCAAGAACTCTCCGGCCGCATAGTGTAAGGCGTAATGCCGGTCCTGCAGGGCGTATTGCTGGCGAAGGAAGCCGAGCTTGGCCTCCTCCGGCCAGCCGCTCGGCTCCAACTCCGGCCAACGCACCGCGGTATACAAATGCTCCAAAAACGGCCGGTCCGCCGCCGCTTCGGCGCGCAACGCGCAGCCGCGCGCCGCGAGCCCGGCCGGCGGCGCGTAACGCTGAACCGAATCGGTTTTGCCCACGGATTATGCCGGCCTGACCGGGAAATTGCCGTTCAGCGAAATGCAGAACCGCAAGGGCAGGTAGGGTTGGCGGTTTTCGTGGGGCTGAACGGGAGCACCGCCGGCGGCGCCGAAGGTCTGGGCCGCCAGGGTTACGTCGGGAACGCCGGAAGCGGTGTAAGCGCTGTAGGGAACGTTGCCAGATGCCGAGATGCTGACCGGCCGCGCCAGCCAAGAATCGCTGGCCGGTGTTCCAAGCATGCTACCGAACCCCGCAGGCCCCACGGTCTTCGTGGTCACGGTATGGGTATGGGCGGCCATTTCCCCGGTGGTAAGCGTTACCGTCTCGGCGCCCACCCGCTTGCCGATGAGGCGGGGCGTGAGGCCTGGGCCTGTGCCGGTGCCCATGGGCACTTGGCCTTGCAAATTGGGCAGGTTGAAATAGTTTTGCCCGTCCCCGCCGTAGGCGGCGCCGATAACCGCATACAGCGCCTGGTATTGGTTGATCGGCATTTGTTGGCCGTTACACAGGGCCCAGTCCATGGGCGTGTAGGTATAAGGGAGGATACGGACTTCCCCGGTGAAACTGTCTGCCATGATGAAACTCCTCGATTATCGGCCGGTTAGGCGCGTTGCGGATAGATGCCGAAGGTGGCGATGATGTAGCTCAAAGCCATGGACGGCATGACGTTGTTATGGGGCTGACTGCCACCGGTCGAGCCGTATGTCACCGCGTCCAGAGTGCTAACGGTGGGAGAGGCCGCAGTGTTGCTGAGATATTCCTTGGTGTTACCCACTGCTCGGGCAAAAGCCATATTGCTGCTGCCTGCGGGCAGGGCGTTGTCGGTAGCGTCCGAGGCCAGGGTGTTGAAGGCATGGTTATGGGCTGGCAACTGCGCATTGGTCAGAACAACGGTTTCGCTGCCGCCGGTCTGGCCCACAACGCGCGCGGTCAGGCCCGTGCCCTGGCCTTGGCCGACAGGGACGCGCCCGCGCAGGTCCGGCAGGGCAAAGGTGCTTACGCCGTCGCCCCCGTAAGTGGTGCCGAGCAGGGAGTACAACGCTTGGTACGTGGATATGCTGAGGAGCTGGCCTTGGCACAGCAGCCATTGGTCCGGGGCGTAGTCCCCCGCAAACAGGCGAATTTCGCCGAGATAATTTTGCATCGTGCTTACCTATGAAGTTGGGGAAAAACCGACAGGAACGCCTGCCCCGTTTAGTTGCGCGCCGGGAATATGCCGTTGAGCGCAATACAGAAATTGAGCACCGCGAACGGCTGCATATTGGGATGCGCCCCACCCCCTTGCCCAGAAACGGTTCCGCTATTGAGCGCCTGCACCGCCGGCGTACCGCTGAAAGCGCCATAAAGAGGAGGAGCCACGGCGGGTGATCCAGCCGGCTTGACGGAAGAGACAATGGCGTCGGCGGGCTGAGCAACGCTGCCCTGCGCCGACAGAGCTTTGACCGCGTGGCTATGGCTCGGTATTTGGTTGATGGCGAGCGTCACCGCTTCGGTGCCGCCGACATAGGACACCCCCTGCTGGTAAACGTTGCCGCTGACGGGCGACACCCCCATGGCCAACGGCACCCGCCCGCGCAAGTCGGGCAGACCGAAGGTGGTCTGGCCGTTGCCGCCGAACTGGGTTCCAAGCAGCGCATACAAGGCCGTATTCTGTTGAATTCCCATCGTCTGACCTTGGCAGAGGGCCCAATGGGCCGGCGCAAAGTCGAAACCGAACATGCGAATTTCGCCGATAAAATAGTCTGACACGGCTACCCCCTTTCCGATTCAAATAAAAAATGCAAGCCGAAACAAATCCGATGAAGCGGTTTTACCCACACCCTCCTTCCCCGTTTCGCCGATCAAAACCCAAATACACCCGCCATTCAGGCATCGAAGCCAGGAAAGACGGGCGGAAAAAGCATACACAACATCCCACATCGACGCGATATGCCAAAACGGGGTTTCAAAGGAGAATTTGCGACAAAAGTAATCCCAGGCTTACCGCTGTGTAAGCCTGGGATTACACGGCGTCATCCAAAGATTACAAATACTGGAGAAGCCGGCCATAGACAAAACGCTTTCAAAGAAAAGCACCGCCTACAACGACAACACAAAACCCAAAAAACCAAGGCGGTACAATTAAGTATTAGAAACCCCGCCGCCGCACTTTTATACCTCCCTTGCGAAAATCGACCGGCGCTATAACGCCCCCGACAAATCGCATGCGCCCAAACCGCGACAACGCACTTTGCCAAGCCTTTCTTTCCAGCGACAATATCTCGCAACCGACAACGAAACGGAGTTTGCATGGCGATTCCGACGGCTCCCGAGCCGCCCCACCCCGCTTTCCTGCGCTTGCCGATGGATTTCGATCCTCGGCGATTGGCGGACGATCTTTCCGCGGTCGACGCAAGGGAGTGGACGCCCCATTTCAATACGGGGGTTTACGAGGGCGATTGGAGCGGCGCCGCGTTGCGCGCCTCGCCCGACAGCCCCCTCGCCATCTATTCCGACCCCGGCGCCGAAACCTGGGCGGACACGCGCCTACTGGAAGGCTGCGGCTATTTTCGCGAAGTGCTGGGAACGTTCCGCTGCCCGCTGCTGTCGGTGCGGCTGCTGCGGCTGGGGCCGGGAGCGCTCATCAAAGAACATCGCGACCCCATGCTGGGCCTGGATTACGGCGAGGCGCGCCTCCACGTGGTGGTGTCCACCAACCCCGGCGTAACCTGCCGCATCGACGGCACCGAGCAACATTGGGCGGCGGGCGAATGCTGGTATGCCGACTTCAACCGCCCCCACAGCTTCGCCAACCGGGGCGAAACCGAACGGGTGCATCTGGTGCTGGACTGCAAGGCGGACGATTGGCTCCGGCAGTTGCTGGCGCAACCCCACTAACGCAGCCGACGCCGGCGGCATACCTCCTTCCATTCCGACCAACGCTGACAGACCAAACCGTTTATGCATTCGCCACAGCCCCCCATCGACCTTCTGCTGCAAACGCTACAAAACGATGCCGACCTGCACGCGCGCCTGTTCGCCATGGACGACGCCGCCGAATTTTTAAACGCCGTGTCGCGACTGGCGGAGCGGATCGGCGCGCCGGCGGACCAGGACGCTTTGCGCCAAGCCATGCAGGCCGGCCGCCGGGCGTGGTTCGAAAGGAATGTGCCGTGAGCGCCGTGGACCCATTGGCGGGCTGGGTGCCGATGTTCCTGTCGGGTCGCGGCGGGGTAGCGGCGGTGGAATGGGGCTACATGGGGGGCGAGCGCTACACCGAGCCGTTTTGCCAAGGCACGCTGCACAAGCTGGCGGCCAAACCGTTCAACCAACTATTCCGTCGGCGAAGCGGGCTGGAGCTGCTGTTGGAGCGGGCGCACGCCCACCCGGGCCTGCCGCTGAAGGGCATGGTGTTCCACATGAGCCGCTGCGGCTCCACCCTGGCGGCGCAATGGCTGGCGGCCCTGCCGGACAGCGTGGTGCTGTCGGAACCGGAGCCGGTGGACACTTTGCTGCAATGGCTGACGCCCTATACCGGCGGCGACGGTGCGGAGTATCTCCGCGCCCTGCTCGCAGCCATGGGACAACCGCGCAGGGACAGCGACCGCCACCTGTACCTTAAGACCGACTGCTGGCATATCGGCCACATCGACCGCTTGCTGGCGGCTTTCCCCGGCACGCCGTGGGCGTTCCTCTATCGCGATCCGGTGGAAGTACTGGTGTCCCAGCAACGGCAGCCGGCGCTGTATTTGGTTCCCGGCTCGATGAATGCCCACGGCCTGGCCGCGCCAGCCGAACTGCACACCGACCCGCTCGGTCACGGCGCGTGGATCTTATCCACCATCCTGGACACGGCGCGGCAGGCCATGGAACGCCACGGCGACGGCCTGCTGCTGAACTATGCCGAATTGCCGCAAGCACTAGAAAGCCGGCTGGCGCGCCATTTCGGCGTGGATTTGGCGGCGGCGGACAAGGACGCGCTGCGCGCCGCCACCGAACGCCACTCGAAGCAACAACACTTGATGTTCCAGCCGGATACCGCCGAAAAACGCGCCGCCGCCGACGAGCGGGTTTTGGCGTTGTCGGCCCGTTGGCTGGAAGAGCCCTATCGCGCCTTGGAGCGGTTGCGGCTGCAGGGCTAAACGCGACGCGAGCCGCTCGCCGCCGCAGTTGCACCCGGCGACGACTGGCGATAAATTGCCTTACCCGCGCTCTCGTGCGGGATTCGCCGCAAACCGCGGCACCACCATTCAACCGCAGGACCGTCACGCCCATGAAACGCCTTCTTATCGCTGTGCTGTGCAGCCTGGCTTTCGCCGCCTATGGAGAGGCGCCAAAAACCGAAGGGAAAAGCTTTTTCCGCTGGACGGACAAGGAAGGCAAAGTCCACTACGGCGACCGCTTGCCTCCGGAGCAGTCCCAAATCGGCGGCACCAAATACGACCCCAGCGGCCTCAATAAGCAGGTTATCGAAGGCGCCAAAACGCCGGAACAGCTGGAAGCGGAAGCCAAGCTCAAACGCTTTCGCGCGGAGCAGGAAAGGCTGCTCGCCGAGCAGTCCGATCACGACCAGGCGCTGTTACGCAGCTTCCGCAGCGAGGAAGAAGTGCGAATGGCGCTGCAAGGCAACCTCAATACCTTGAACACCCAGCTCAAGCTGATTCAGGCCAATTTGCAGCGCCAGCAAGAAAAGCTGGCTCCCCTGCAACAACAAGCCGACGGCCTGCAGAAATCCGGCAAGCCGCTGCCCAAGGAAATGGCCAAAAACCTGGAAGCGGTGCAGCGCCAAGTGGCCTCCTACCAAGAACAGATCGGCAAGAACGAAGCGGAGAAAGTGGTGTTGACCGAACGCTCGGAGCGAGATGTTGCGCGGCTGCGGGTATTGAAGACCCTCTCCAGCAACGGCCGTTCCGTCACCGAAGCGGCGAAGGGCAGCGCCATCGACTTGGTGGCCGGCGCCGTGCGCTGCAGCGACAAGGAAAGTTGCGACAAAGGCTGGAACGCGGCGCGGGAATACGCGAAAAAGCTGACGGCGGAACCGCTGACCATCGACACGGATCGCCTGCTGCGCACGGCCGAGCCCACCAGCGACAACGACTTGGCCGTCATCGTGGCGCGAATTCCCGGCCAAAACGGCGACACGCTGTTCCTCGACCTGCGCTGCGGGCGCACCAGTGTCGGCCAGGCCTTATGCGCCGGAGACAGAAGCCGGGAAATCCGCCAGGGCTTCCGCAAGGCCCTGGCGGAAACCGCCGGCCTAACGGCGCAATAGCAAGGTGCCGATGCCCTGATCGGTGAGCAGCTCCAGCAAGACGGCGTGTTCCACCCGGCCGTCGATGATATGGACGCTGCTCACCCCGCCCTTCAGGGCGTCCATGACGCACTGGGTTTTCGGGATCATGCCGCCGTGGATGGTGCCGTCGGCGATCAGCGCGTCCAATTCGGCCAGGGATAGGCCGGTGAGCAATTCGCCGTCCTTGTCCAGAATCCCGGGGGCGTTGGTGAGCAGAATCAGCTTCTCCGCCTTCAGCACCTCGGCCATCTTGCCCGCCACCAAATCGGCGTTGATGTTGTAGGAACGGCCGTCCTCGCCCACGCCGATGGGGGCGATCACCGGGATGAAGTCGCCGTGCACCAGCATGTCCACCACCGATGCGTCGATGCTCTCCACCTCGCCCACGTGGCCCAGATCGATGAGTTCCGGCGCGTTGGCTTCCGGCGAATTCTGCTTGAGGAAAATTTTCCTCGCGCGGATCAGGTCGCCGTCCTTGCCGGTCAGGCCCACCGCGCGGCCGCCGTGGCGGTTGATGAGGTTGACGATTTCCTTGTTGACCTGGCCACCCAGCACCATCTCCACCACGTCCATGGTTTCCGCGTCGGTGACGCGCATGCCTTGGATAAACTCGGAAGTCTTGCCCAAGCGCTTGAGCAAATCGCCGATCTGCGGCCCGCCGCCGTGGACAATGACCGGGTTGATGCCCACCAGCTTCAGCAGCACGATGTCGCGGGCGAAGCTGGTGGTGGCCTCGTCGGTCATGGCGTTGCCGCCGAACTTCACCACCATGGTCTTGCCGGTGAAACGCTGGATGTAGGGCAACGCCTCAGTCAAGACGTGGGCGATTTCCTGGGCGGTTTGTTGTTGCAGGGATTCTTGTTTCTTCATCGCTGAAATCTCGTTTTGGCTAAGCGGCGACCCCGCTCAGGCCGCAATGGGTTCGTAGGAAAACGGTAGGGCATCGGCCCTTTCGAAAGCAGGCACCGCCATCATGGCGCACGCCTGCCCTCTGCAAACGCCGCGTCAATGCCGTCCGGTATGGCCGAAGCCGCCTTCGGCGCGGCTGCTTTCCTCGAAGGACGCCACCTGCTCGAACGCCACTTGCAGCACCGGCACGAACACCATCTGGGCGATGCGCTCGCCGATCTCGATGCGGAACGGCTCCTTGCCGCGATTCCAGCAGGACACGAACACCTGCCCCTGGTAATCGCTGTCGATCAATCCCACCAGGTTACCCAGCACGATGCCGTGTTTATGGCCCAGTCCAGAACGGGGCAACAGCACCGCCGCCACGTTGGGATCGCCGATATGGATGGCGAGCCCGGTGGGAATCAACTGCGTATCGCCCGGCGCCAGGACCAGCGGCTCGTCCAGGCAGGCGCGCAAGTCCAGCCCAGCGGCACCGGCAGTGGCGTAATGGGGCAAAGGGATGTCGTTGCCCAGGCGGGCGTCGAGGATTTTCAGCTGGATGGTATGCACGTTCGGTTAGGCTCCCCGATGGCGTTGATGAATAACGGATTGCGCCCATTATCCTGCAAACGGAGACACCTTTCCTTATCGGAGGGCGCCGGTCCAACGATGGGCCCACTCGGTTCGCCGGGCGCATACGCTCCAGTGGGGGACGAAAAACCGGGAGGCGAAGAGAATATTCTGTGGTTCGGCGCCGTCTCGGCACAGCACATGACGAGCGCGGCCGACGAATTAAACGTCTAATCCGTCGGCCACGGCTCAGCCGACCGACCGCCTTATTTCAGGCTCAGGATCCAATGCACCAGCGTTTTGGCATCGGCCTCGGAAACGCTCGGATTCGGCGGCATCGCCATGCCGCCCCAAGCGCCGCCGCCCCCCTTGATGATTTTTTGCGCCAACTGAGCGTCGGCACCGGCCTGGCCCGCGTACTTCGCGGCGACCTGTTTGAAGCCGGGGCCTATGCCCGCTTTATCCACCGCGTGGCAACCCAGGCAATTTTTGCTCTTGGCCAACTCTTCGCTGGCCAAGGAAACGCCAGAGCTCAACAAACCGGCCATCAACAACGCAGACAGAAACAACTTCCTCATGGCATTCACCTCCTCAGGTAAAACACTTTTTGTTTTACCGGACCCGAAGGCCCGGAAAACTAACTGTAGGAGAAGCCGGCCAAAGATACAAACGCAAGGACGGTCGGCCGGGACTAGACGGCGGCGCGCGCGCCATAACGCTCGGCGATCAAATCGATCAGCCTTCCGGCCAGCACCGCTTTGGAAGCCGTGGGCAACGTGCGTCGGCCGCCCGGCCAAAACACTTCCAGCGCATTGTCGTCCTGTTCGAACGCCTTGCCCTCGCCCACCCAATTGGCCGCCACCATATCCAGGTTTTTGGCGGCCAGCTTGGCTCGGGCATAACCTTCCAGGTCGTCGGTTTCGGCGGCGAAGCCGACGGTATAGGGCTTGTCGGGCAAGGCGGCGACGGCGGCGAGGATGTCCCGGGTTTTGCGCAGGGTCAGCGTCAATTCACCGGCGGTTTTTTTTATCTTGCCGGCGGCGGCGTACTCGGGGGCGTAATCAGCCACCGCCGCCGTGCCGATATAGATGTCGTGGCTGGCGGCGCGTGCCATCACCGCCTGGTACATGTCCGCCGCGCTTTCCACCGCGACAAACTCGGCCACGGCCGGCGGCGACAAGGCCGTCGGGCCGCTCACCAGGGTAACGCGCGCCCCGGCGGCGGCGGCGGCCCGCGCCACGGCGTACCCCATCTTGCCGGAGCTGCGGTTGCTCAGGAATCGCACCGGGTCGATGGCTTCCCGCGTCGGGCCGGCGGACACCAGCACCGACAATCCTGCCAGACAGCCGGGCCGAAACAGGCCCGCCAGCGCCTCGACAACGGCGGCCGGCTCGCTCATGCGGCCCAGCCCCACTTCGCCGCAAGCCTGCTCGCCGGCTTCCGGTCCGATGAAACGCAGGCCGCGCTTTCGCAAAACATCGACATTTTCGGCGGTGGCCGGATTGGCCCACATGGCGCGGTTCATGGCCGGCGCCAGCAGGATGGGCGCTTCCGTCGCCAGGCACAGGGTGGACAGCAAATCGTCGGCCAATCCGGCACGCAGCTTGGCCAGGCAATGGGCGGTGGCCGGGGCGATGACGACGGCGTCGGCCCACCGCGCCAGGTCGATATGGCCCATGGCCGACTCTTGTCCGGCGTCCAGCAGGTCCATGGCCACCGGCTGGCCGGTAAGGGCCTGGAAGGTCAACGGCGCGATGAAGGCGGCGGCGCCCCGGCTCATGACCACCCGCACGTCGCTTCCGGCACCTTTCAACTGCCGCGCCAGCTCGGCGGCCTTGTAGGCGGCCACGCCGCCGGTGACGCCGAGGAGGATGTGTTTGCCTTGCAGGCTTGCTGTATCGGCCATTTGCTCTATCGCGAAAACGTTTTAAGCTGTATTGCAGGATAGCGGTTAGCCGCCCTCACCCAACCCCACTCCCGCCGACGGAAGTGGGAGCGAGAAGGCGGCATCACGGTTACTGTAAACGCAAGGAGGCGCCATGCCCATCACCGATTGGCCGGCCGACGAGCGGCCCCGGGAAAAACTGCTGCAGAAGGGCCCCGCCGCCCTATCGGACGCCGAGCTCCTCGCCATTTTCCTGCGTACCGGGCTGCCGGGCAAAACCGCCGTCGATTTAGCGCGCGATCTCTTGACCGGCTTCGGCTCCCTGCGGGCGCTGCTGCACGCCGACCTGCCCCAATTCAGCCGCCACCCCGGCCTGGGGCCGGCCAAATACGCCCATCTGCAAGCGGTGCTGGAAATGGCGCGGCGCCACTTGCGCGAGGAATTGCAGCGAGGCGACGCTCTGAGCAGCCCGGAACTCACCCGCGACTTCCTCGCCGCCCAGTTGCGCGGCTACCCGCACGAAGTATTCGCCTGCCTGTTCCTGGACAACCGCCACCGCGTCATCCGCTTCGAGGAGCTGTTCCGCGGCACCCTGGACGGCGCCAGCGTCTATCCCCGCGAGGTGGTGAAACAGGCATTGGCGGTGAATGCGGCGGCGGTGATCCTGGCCCACAACCACCCTGCCGGCATCAACGAGCCCAGCGACGCCGACCGCCAGCTCACCCGCCGCTTGCAGCAAGCCCTGGGGCTGGTGGACATCCGCGTGCTGGACCATTTCGTGGTGGGGGACGGAGAGGCGTTTTCCTTCGCCGAGCATGGGTTGATTTGAACCGGGCGGCGTTAGCGAATCGCCGCGCCGTCTCGCGGGGTTAGGGCCCAGCCCAACCCAACCGCCATCAGCCCTGGGTTAGCCGCTGTTCGGCTTCCAGATACTTTTCCGCCGACACCCGCATCACCGCTTCCGGCAAGTGGGGACCGGGCGCCTGCTTGTTCCAGTCCAGGGTTTCTAGGTAGTCGCGCAAATACTGCTTGTCGAAACTGGGCGGGCTGATGCCCACTTGGTATTGGTCCGCCGGCCAGAAGCGGGAGGAGTCCGGCGTCAGCGCTTCGTCGATCAGGTACAGCTTGCCGGCCTCGTCCTGGCCGAATTCGAACTTGGTGTCGGCGATGATGATGCCGCGGGTGAGGGCATATTCGGCCGCTTCCGTGTACAGCTTGAGGCTCACGTCGCGCACGGTGGCCGCCAGTTCCGCGCCCAGCAGTTCCACGGTTTTCTCGAAAGCGATGTTCTCGTCGTGGGTGCCCAGCTCCGCCTTGGTGGAAGGCGTATAAATGGCTTGCGGCAATTTTTCCGCCTGGCGCAAGCCTTCGGGAAGCTTGATGCCGCACACCGCGCCGGTTTTCTGGTAATCCTTCCAGCCGGAACCGATCAAATAGCCGCGCACGATGGCCTCCACCGGCAGCGGCTTGAGTTTTTTCACCACGATGGCGCGGCCTTGCACCTGGGCGCGGTCAGCGGCGTCCGGCACGGCCTGCTCCAGGGGCATGTCGGCCAAATGGTTGGGGATGACGTGGCCGAGACGGGAAAACCAGAAATTGGAAACGGAAGTCAGCACCCGGCCTTTGCCCGGAATGGGGTCGGGCATCACCACGTCGAAAGCGGAAATGCGGTCGGTGGTGACGATGAGCATGTGCCCGGCGTCGATGTCGTATACGTCGCGCACCTTGCCGCGGTAGCGCAGCTTGAGGCTGGAAAGGGCGGATTCAAACAAGGCGTGGGGCGCGTTCATGGAGTTCCCTGGGCTGTGCCGAAAGGGGCTAAATGATCCAGGCTGCGAGGGGATTTTGCAAGGCCGTCGCCCGCCCCCTATGGCGTGGTATTTTCCACACCGTTTGCGGCATAATGCGGTCACGATATTGTCACAATAGCGGCGAGTACCCAACGCAACCATGCCTACCTTCGACATCGTCTCCGAAATCGACCTGCACGAAGCCGCCAACGCGGTGGACCAAGCCAACCGGGAGGTTTCCACCCGTTTCGACTTCAAGGGCAGCGGCGCCCATTACGAACAAAAGGAGGCGGAAATCAAACTGTCCGCGGAAACGGAATTCCAGCTGCAACAAATGCTGGACATCCTGCAGACCAAACTGGCCAAACGCGGCGTCGACATCGCCTGCCTGGACATCGGCGACGTGCAGACGGCATTGAAGCAAGCGCGGCAGACCGTCACCCTGCGCCAGGGTATCGAGGCGGAACTGGCGAAAAAGATCACCAAAGCCATCAAGGAGAGCAAGCTCAAGGTGCAAGCCGCCATCCAGGGCGACAAAGTGCGAGTCACCGGCAAGAAGCGCGACGACTTGCAGGAAGCCATCGCCATGCTGCGGCAAGGCAAATGGGATCTGCCGTTGCAGTTCAACAACTTCCGCGACTGACGCTGCGCGACGCCTTGCGCCGCGCAACGGCCGCCCGCAATGCCGAATCAAGGACCAGGGGCTCTTGAAACCATGATTGCCGACAACGCGCCGGACTCCCAGAATCTGCTGGAATCCATTATCGGCCTTACCGAACAACGGGACCAGGCGGCGCTGGAAAGCAGCTTGATCGCCACCTTGCGCGAGCTGACCAACGCCACCCGCATCGCGCTGTACGCCCTGCCCGTCGGCGGCGACGGCATCACCCTGGTGCTCTCCCATTACGCCCAAGCGCCCAACCAGGAGCCTCCCGCCCCGGAAGCGCCGAGCCATATCCCGTTGACGCTGGCCCTGCGGGATGCGGCCTATGTTTTCCGCAGCCATTTGGAAAACGGCAAGGCGATGAAGGACGCAAGCGTCAGCATCTCTTATCCGGTGATCGGGGCGGGGGAAAAATTGTCGGGAGTATTGGTCGTGGACTATCCGGAACTATCGGATCAAGACCACCGCCTGATCGGCGCGTTTTTACGCATCTACCAAAATTACCAGGCCCTGCTGAACGAAAGCCAGCGGGACCGCCTCACCAACCTGCTCAACCGTAAAACCTTCGACGACCAAATCAACCGCATCCTGGCCGAGCAGCTGTCCGCCCACCACCGGCGCGGCGATGCCGGCGTCTATACCCTCGCCATTTTCGACATCGACCACTTCAAGCGCATCAACGACACCTTCGGCCACCTCTACGGCGACGAAGTGCTGCTGCTGTTCGCGCGGATCATGACGCAAACATTCCGCAACGACGACCTGTTGTTCCGCTTCGGCGGCGAGGAATTCGTCGCGTTGCTAAAAACGCCCGACGTCGAGAGCTGCATGAACACGCTGGAGCGTTTTCGCAAAAACGTGGAGCGCTACGCCTTTCCCCAGGTCGGCCAGGTCACCGTCAGCGGCGGCTGCGTCGGCATTACCGGCGGCGGCCTGCCCACCACGCTGATCGACCACGCCGACCAAGCGCTGTATTACTCCAAGAAAAACGGCCGGAACCAAGTCCACCGATACGAACACCTGATAGAACAAGGCCAATTGGCCGTCGTCACTCAGGAAGGCAGCGTGGACTTGTTCTAATCCGCCGGCAGCCGCCGCGACACAACTAAGGGACCAACCGCCAATGCTCGAGCAACTTCACCGACAGAAATTCTCCGTTGGCACGGTCATATTCCAAGAAGGCGACGAAGGCGACTGCGCCTATCTGATCGAGGAAGGCCGCGTCGAAGTGTGTATCGCCGTGGACGGCGAAGAGCAACGCGTCAGCCTATTGGGCCAAGGCGAACTGATCGGCGAAGTGGCCCTGGTCGACCGCCAACCGCGCACCGCCACCGTCAGGGCGGTGGAAACGGCGGTGCTGGTGCCCATCCGCCGCGACTTGGTGGACGAACTGCTGGAAAAAACCGACCCGGTCATCCGCCATTTGCTGCGGGTGGTGCTGGAACGTTTCCGCACCACCCAAAGCGGCCTGAGCTGCCGCGCGGGAAACGGCGGCAACGCCCTGCTGGAATACCCGCGCCCGCTGGATCACCTGCATGCCACGGCCACCCGCCAGCTGGCGCTGGCGGAAGACATCGCCCACGCGTTGACCACCGACCAGTTCGAAATGCACTACCAGCCCATCTGCGTGCTGCAGGACGGGCGCGTCGCCGGATTCGAAGCCCTGATCCGCTGGAACCATCCCCGCGAAGGCATGATCTCGCCGCTGGATTTCCTCTGGCTGGCCGAACAAACCGGCCAAATCCGCGCCATCGGCATGTGGACCCTGGAGCGCGCCTGCCGCGACTGGCCGGTCTTGCGCCAGGCGACCGATCATTCCTCGCCCTTCGTCAGCGTCAACCTGTCCGCCAACCAGCTCACCGGCGACCACTTCGTCCACGACGTCAAGCTGATCCTGGAACGCCATCACATGACGGCGGAAGAGCTGAAAATGGAGCTGACGGAAACCATCATCATCGGCCGGCCGGAAATCGCCTCCCAAGTGCTCAACAACCTCATCGCCCTGGGCGGCACCCTGGCGCTGGACGACTTCGGCACCGGCTACTCGGGCCTGGACTACCTGCAACGCTATCCCATCGCCACGGTCAAGATCGACCGCGCCTTCATCACGCCGCTGCTGCAAACCGCGCCCAGCTTGGAAATCGTCAACAAAACCATCGAACTCGCCCACTCCCTGGGTATGAACGTGGTGGCGGAAGGCATAGAGAATGAGGAGATCCGGCAAAAGCTGACGCAGCTCCGCTGCGACTTCGGCCAAGGCTGGCTATTCGGCAAGCCCCTGGCCCTGGACGATATCCGCAAAAGGCTTTGAGCGTGAGCCGGCCGCGACGTCACAGCGGTGTCGGCGCCCTGGAAGCCGCCCTGACGTTGCTCTGGCTGCTGGCCGCCTGCCTGGTCCCGCCCTTCCCTGCGGCGCACGCGGCGCAAACGGTGGCGGTAGAGGCCATTGTCCGCAGCGGCTGCCGCCACTGCGAGGCGGAAAAAGCCTTCCTGCAAACCCTGCGGGAAGAGGACAACGGCGTGTCCGCAGAGACTTACGACATCGCCACGGCGGAAGGCGGCCGGTTGTTTCGGGACATTACCCAGACTTACGGCTTGCCCCTCTCCCTGCCCATCACCGCCGTCGGCGGCGAGTTGCTGCAGGGCTTCGACAGCGCCGAAACCACCGGCGCGCGCATCCGCGCGCTAGTGGCGGAGCAGCGCGGCAACCCCGTGCAAGGCTTTGCGGCACTGCTGGCGGCGGCGGCCCCGACGCCGCCCCCGCAACCGCCGCCGGACCAAGCATCGCTGCTGGTAAAGCTGCCGGCGCTGGGCGTGGTGGATGTCGCCGCCTGGCCGCTACCGGCGCTGGCCTCGGTGCTGGGCTTTCTCGACGGCTTCAACCCCTGCGCCATGTGGGTGCTCGTGACGTTCCTGCTGGCGCTGACGCGGGTCGGCTCCAAACGCCGCATGTGGACGGTGGCAGGCTTGTTCATACTGGCCGAAGCGGTGATGTACTACCTGATCCTCAACGTCTGGTTCCGCGTCTGGGACTTCATCGGCCTGAGCCGCTACGTCACGCCGGCCGTGGGCATCCTGGCCGTGTGCGGCGGGCTGTTTTTCCTCTACGAGTGGTATAAGTCGCTAGGCACGGAGATGGCCTGCCGCATCGCCAGCCTGGAGCAGCGCAGCCTAGCCGTGCAGAGCATCAAGCAACTGGCGGACGCGCCCCTCACCCTGCTCACCGCCGCGGGCATCGTCGCCCTGGCGTTTTCCGTGAACGTCGCCGAATTCGCCTGCTCCATCGGTTATCCGCAGACTTTCACCAAAATCATCGAGCTCAACCGGCCGGGGATATGGGCCACGCAGTTTTATCTGGGGATTTACATTCTGTTCTACATGGCCGACGACTTCGCCGTGTTCGGCCTGGCGCTGTGGGGGTTCGACCGGATCCGGCTAACCCAGAGCTACTCCCGCTGGAGCAGCCTGTTGGGCGGCTTGCTGCTGCTGTTGCTGGGGACGCTACTGTGGTTTCGTCCCGACTGGCTGCGTTTTGGCTGACGCGGCCGCGTCTCCCGAACTTCGCGCGCCGTCCAGCAGCCAAGCGCTGAACTCCTCGTGGGGCAAAGCCTTGCTGAAGTAGTAGCCTTGTATCACCTGAGCGCCGACCTCCCTCAGGGTATTGAGCTGAGACTCCGTTTCAACGCCTTCCACCACAACCTTGATGCGAAGCTTGGATGCCATGACGATCATCGTTTCCACCAACACCCGGTCTTCCTCGTTGGTATCGATGCCGTCCACGAAAACCTTGTCGATCTTAATGTAATCGATGTCGTATTTTTTAATGTAACTCAGCGACGAATACCCGGTCCCGAAATCATCCAGCGCAATGGTGGCGCCCCGTTGCTTTAATCGCTTCAGCTTGCTGTGGCAATCCGTATGGTCGCTGATAATAACCCCTTCGGTGATCTCGAAAGTGACAAACTCGGCCGGCACTTCGGCGTCGGCTATCAGTTTCAGCATGGAATCCGCGAATCTTGGGCCAGCCAGCTGATGGGGCGACAAATTGATGCTGATCCCTATATCCCGCCGTCCCGCCGCCTGCCACTCCTTCAAGTTCTGCAGCGCCTTTTTCAATACCCAAAGCCCGATCTCCTCGATCATGCCGGCTTCTTCCGCTAGCGGAATAAACACCGCCGGGCTAACAAAGCCCAACTTGGGGTGGCGCCAGCGGATTAGAGCCTCCGCTTTGATCGGCCTTCCGGAGGCCAGGTCGACCATCGGCTGGTAGTAAACCGACAACTGATTCCGCCGCAGCGCCTGCTTCAAGCCGGCCTTGATCTGCGCGCGAGTATGAGCGGCGTAGTGGATCGACGGGGAATATCGCACGTAACGGCTGCGTCCCAGTCGCTTCGCTTCGTACATGGCCTGATCGGCGCGATTGAGCAGCGTTTTCGTGTCGTCGGCGTCGTCGGGATAAATCGCGATGCCAATGCTGGCTGACACGTGCACGACGGTGCCGGCGACGTCGTAGTCGCGGCTTAAATCCGCGATGATTTTCTCCGCGATATTGACCGCGTCCGCTTCCGACTCCATGCCCCCGGCGACCAGAACGAATTCGTCGCCGCCAAAGCGGCCCAACACATCGCCGCAACGATCGGCGGCGAGCTTGCGGGTGCACAGCTGCATGCGCCGCGCCGCCTCCCTCAACAGCAGGTCTCCGCCGGAATGGCCCAGGGTATCGTTGACGTATTTAAAATCGTCGAGATCGATGAACAGGATCGCGAACCGCGGCCCATCCTTATAAGCCTGCTGAACCGCTTTATTGATATATTCTTCGCATGAACGCCGGTTCAACAGGCCGGTCAGGGAATCATGGGAGGCTTGATAACTGATAATCCGCTGCGCGTCTTTCAAGTCGGAAATATCGGTAAACATACCGACATACCCTTCCACGCGTCCTTGGCCATCCTTGCGAGCGGTGATGGTAAGCCACTCGTAATACAATTCGCCGTTCTTTTTCCTGTTGCACGTCTCGCCGTGCCAAGTGCCGTGTTCGTACAGGGATTGCCACATATCCTTGTAAAACGCGCGGGTATGCCGTCCGGAACTCAAAATGGCCGGGGATTTCAACCAAACGTCCTCAAGGGAATACCCGGTTATCCTGGTAAACGAAGGGTTAACCGAAATGATGCGATTATCTTCGTTGGTGACGATAATCGCGCTCTGGCTGGCGTCGAACACGATCTCCGTGATGCGCAACTTATCCAAGGTTTGCCGGTGCTTAACCGCCATGGACGCCAGCGCGGACGCATCGCGCAACACTGCGCGGACGGGCTCGCCAAAACCGGACGCCCCAGGCTCGGCGAGCAGCACAAGGACGCCGTAAAAAACATTATGCTCGCTAAAGACCGGGGCGACCGCCCATCGCGGGGCCGCGCCGCCGGGGGCCGAAGCGGCCAATTCGACGATATCGCGGCGATCGAAAGCCAGCTCGGCGCAAGGTGTTAGATCGGCGCACATGCGCCACTGGGCGACGCAATCGTGAGCGGCCAAAGCGGACCGCAGAAGGGCGATGTCCGCGGGCTCGGCGCCGACGACATCGAAGAAACAAGCCGAAGCGGGATCGTAAACCAGCGCGCAGCAACCGAAACCCGGCGCCTGCATGGCCGCTTGGTCGCATAGCGTACTTAAAACCGTCAGCAGAGGCGCACCGATCAGCATCTGTTCGACCACCACCGACTTCCGGGCCCGCCAAGCGATTTCGTCTTGGCGCCCCGCCAGGCAATCGGCGTCGATCATGGCGGACTCAAGCCGATGACGCGCTCGCCTCTTCCAGCCGCGTGCCTGAACACCCCTGCCCCGCCGCTAGCCTTCGCGCACCGATCGCATCGCCGCAACGCCGTGGCGCACAACCTGCCCCCAGGCATTCGCCAGTTGACGATTGAAGTCGGGATCGTTTTTTTCCACGGCGGCCAGCAACGCGTCCAGCCAGGGATCGTAAAGGCTCGGGTCGATGTTCAGGTGCTGCCGGTCATGCAACACGCCCAACGCCCTGATCGTTTCCACCGTCACCGCCATCGGATCCCGAAAAAACAAAATCAGGGTCCGGATGGCGTAGTCCAACAAACGGGCTTGATGCTCCATGTCGGTGTTTGCGAACTTTTCCGCGACCAGCGGCGAACTGTTTAGAAAAGCCTGGTAAAAATCGCTGGCGAAGCGGCCGGTCGTTGCGCAGCGCACGTAGCTCTTATCCACCAGGGTCTGTATCCAGCTCCGAGCGTTGCTCGAAGCCGCCGGCCGGGACAACATCAGCATGGACACCTTGTCGAAACGACGGCGCTGATTGGCCCGCCTATCCGTCGTCCTGCTTACCCCGTGCGAGGAGCAGCCGCAGGCGCTGTACAGCAACACCGCCTGGGTGGTCGTTTTGGCGTTGAGTTTGCGGCGGGCGTTGGATAAATGGAAATCCAGCGTCCGCTTGGAAATGCCGATAATGTGGGCCGCTTCATCGAGCCGCTTCCCTTCGGCCAGCAGCGCGGCGCACTGCCGCTCGCGCTCTGTTAATACGCACATAGCACCCCCCAGCTATCCGATGTCTCGAAGTCGAATGCATTCGTAACACAAAAACGCCGCGTTCGCCTATATACGGCATCGCCCCTATGCGGAACCGCTTACGATAAGCATTCCTCCGACGACCCGCCGCGCGCACCCGACGCAGGTTCTTATTCCTAAGATCCCTTCGCTGCCTTGCAGCGATCATCGTCAAGCTTAGCCCGGCAAGAATCAGGACCCTGAACAGGATCGGGAGAGCATCGCGTCAATACAGCACATTGCATAGCTGGTGAAATGCGCAGGCTATGCCGGTTTTATAGCCTACGCACGCCGCGCGCGGCCGATCAAACGTTATGCCGCTGCGCGCTGCAGCCGATATCCCACACAAAACCGCTGGATATTCTGTCGAAACGTCCGCGAAAACCATAACGCAACCGCAGATCGTCCGTGGCCGCGTCCTGCGGCCTGGCGGTTTGGCAACGATATACCGGAAGCGCCGCTTTCGGGCTAGCGGCTCCCTGCGCGGCATTGCGTAAAACGATAGTGGACCGTTTCGATAATTGCGTCAAACGAACGCCCCGCGCCATGCAATAGGCTTTGGCCGCTTCAGACACCCGTAAATCGTAGCATTTCAGCTCCACCTCCGTTTCCCGGCCGTCGACGAGTATCGTATCCGCCAGCAAGGGCACCCTTGCGCATTTCCCGCAGGCTTGGCAGGCGGGCTCGCCAATCATCAAATACTTGGTTTGCCGCGCACCAACGTCCTTAACGATGACGCAGGTTCCATGGGAATCGATGGTTAACGCCTCGGAAAACACGACAATCCTGCTCGGCGCCACGTTATTCCGAAACGATGCCTGAAACTTCTCGCCGCCGTGAATTAACGGCATACTCCTAATACGATAGACAAACACTTGCACCCCACTTTGCCGCGGCGACGAACCAGCCGCGCTCCATGATTACCGATACAGCGGCGTCCGGGCCTTGCCCGCTCGAATCATTACGTCGCTGCGCCGTTCCGCCCTCATGATTCAGCCATGCATTTCGAGCGATACTCGCTGATACATTCATGGGCAAAAACCTCGTCAGCCGTATACTTTTTGCTGACCACAGCTTCTCGATCGTCATTGCAATGTATCGATATGCCGCTGGCATCGCGACACCGGCTGACAGCCGCATTGTTTCGGCAATGCTTTAAAGACATGATCTTTTTAGCTTTTTTGCAAATAAAGAATTCCATAATCCGATAGCCTTAAAGAAACATCCAAATCGAGGCGATCGCTATGCGCCGGGGCACTCAGAAGCAAGCGCTTATATACAACCGAAATGCAAGCGGGACGCACAACGTGCCGGGGATTATGGGCAACGGCCCCGAAGAAACCAGCTAGTGAAAACCTCAGAGGGCGGGAAAAACCAGGCTTTTCCCGAAAGAAACGGCGATACCGTATCCTGACTGTAACCGTACTGTCTCGGAAACGTAACAATACCCGGCCGGCCCATGATTAAAAACCCCATATCCCGTATTGGAACCTGACCTCAACAAACCTATCGCCGCGGGTTCCGGCTAAGGCCGGGAAAAACCGGCCGGCAGCGCGACGTGATGCCGACCGCCATTTCGCGGTATAGTGGATCAATGCGTTACTTCATCGTTCCCGTCACCCCTTTTCAGCAAAACTGCACACTGCTCTGGTGCGACGCCACGCTGCGAGGCGCCGTAGTGGATCCCGGCGGCGACGTGGATCAAATCCTCACCCAAGCGGAACGGCGCGGACTGACGCTGGAAAAAATCCTCGTCACCCACGGCCACATCGACCACGCCGGCGGCGTGGCGGAATTGGCGCAGCGCTTGGGCATCCCGGTGGAAGGGCCGCACAAGGAAGAGCGTTTCTGGATAGACATGCTGCCCGAGCAAGGACGCATGTTCGGACTGCCGCCGATACCCGCGTTCGAGCCGGATCGCTGGCTGGAGGATGGCGATACGGTGACGGTCGGCGAGGCGGAGTTGGAGGTGCTGCATTGCCCGGGACACACGCCCGGCCACGTGGTGTTCTATTCGCCGGCCGACCGGCTGGCCTTGGTGGGCGACGTGCTGTTCCAGGGCTCCATCGGCCGCACCGATTTCCCCCGCGGCGACTTAAACACCCTGCTGCGCTCCATCCGCGAGCGCCTCTGGCCTCTGGGCGACGACGTCGCCTTCATCCCCGGCCACGGCCCCATGTCCACATTCGGCGAGGAACGACGCTCCAATCCGTTCGTGGGAGACCGGGCGGCTCCGCTACGCTAGGCGCAAACGCCGGGCGATATCGGCCGTAAGCGCCTCCTCGCCGACGCCAGCGCCGGTATCCACCGTCACCGCGCATAGCGCCTCCTCGCCGGCCAGGGGCTCGAAAACCGCCAGCTGCCGCTCCAACACCGCCGGCGTGGCTTCGGAAGCGTCCCCGCCGGCCCTCAAGCGTTGCGCGACTCGTTCGCGCAGCAAGCCGGCGGGGGCGACGGTGTGCAGAATAAGGAAAGGAACTTCGCAAGCTTCGGCCAGACGACGAAAAGCGTCGCGATCATGCTTTCCGAGAAAGGCCGCGTCGACGATGACGGGCTGGCCGGCGCGCAACAGCGCTTCGGCGGTGTCCAGCAAATGCCGGTAGGTGCGACGGCTGGCGTCCCGGCTGTAAAGACCGTCTCCCAGGCCGGATCCGCTGGCCGCCGTCGCCGCCAGGCCGTGCAACCGCTTGCGTTCCACGTCGCTGCGCAGCCGCGCGGCCTCCAACACCTCCAGCAGCATCCCGCTCAGCCGGGTTTTGCCGCTGCCGGAAACGCCGCAGGTGATGACCAGCCAAGGCCGGCGGCCGTGGGCGATGCGTCCGGCCAGGGCCAGATAGCGCTCGCAGGCGGCCAAGGACGCGCCCTCCAAAACGGCGCCGGCGCCTAATGCCGCCACTTTGGCCCGCACCAAGGCGCGGTAAACGCGGTAGTCGTCCCACAGCGCCAAGCCGGCGTAATCGCCGGTGTGCTCCAAATAGCGGTTCAGCAACCGCCAAGCCAGGCGCGGAAGCCCGTAGGCCTCCAGGTCCATGGCGGTGAAGGCCAGCTCGCTCAGCACGTCCAGCCAGCGCAGGCCCGCGCTGAATTCGATGCAGTCGAACGGCAGGGATTTGCGCTCGTGCCAGACCAGATTGCCCAGGTGCAGATCGCCGTGGCATTCGCGCACGCGGCCCTCACGTTGGCGCTGGACCAGCAGGGCGCGCAGCCGCTCCAGCCGTTCCGTCGCCCAACGATGCAGGGCGTCGAGCTCGCGCCGTCTCGCGGAGTCGGCATCCGGCCAACGCGCCAGCAGGGGAGTGAAGTTTTCCTCGACCGCCTTGCGGAACGCCTCCGGCGCGTCTTGGCCGTCGCGAGGAGCGCGGGCGTGGAAGTCGGCCAGCAGGTCAGCCAGCGCGTCGACCTGCTCCGCGCCCAGCCGCCCCGCCTCCGCCAAGCGGCAGTAGCGGGCGTCCTCGTCGAAACGGCGCATGAGCACGGCGTATTCCTGCGCTGCGCCGGCGCCGCCCAGAATGGGCGCTTCCGCCGTGCCGGCGATGGGCAACACGTCCAGGTACAGGTCGGGCGCCAGACGGCGGTTGAGGCGCAGTTCCTCTTCGCAGTAGTGGCGGCGCTTGGCCAGGGAGGAGAAGTCGAGAAAGCCGAAGTCCACCGGCTTTTTGATCTTGTAGGCGTAGTCGCCCGCCAAAAGCACCCAGGAGATGTGGGTTTCCGCCAGCTCGACCCGATCCGCGCCGGCCGGATAAACGGCCGGGTTAAGCAGCGCCTGGATCAGCGGCGGCGGCGCCATGGCTTAGCCGGGAGGACGCGGTTCCAGGCGCAAGCGGCCGGCCACCACGCGCAAATCGTGCTCGCCGCGCAGCAGCGCCTCCAGCTCGGCCCCCACCAGGTGGTGGCGCCAGCCCTCCCGCAGCTTGCAGTTTTGCTCGCCGGCGACCAAGGCCTCCAAATCCTTGCGGCCGGCCACCACCGCCGGGTTGAGGGTATGGCGCTCGGCCAGCAGCCGCACCACGGCGCCCAACACGTCCAGCAGCGCCTCCCGCTCCGGCGTAGCCGGCGCCGAACGGGCTTTGAGCGCCAAGGGTTGCGGCGGCTGGGCGACGGCGTGGCGCACCAGGGCGCAGAGCTCGTCGCCGTGGCGTTTGAGGGTACGGTCGCCGATGGCGCGCAGGGTTTGCAGCTGCTCCATGCCTTTGGGCTGCAAGCGGGCCAGGTCGAACAACACATCGTCCTTCAACACCCAGCCGCGCGGCTGGTTTTCTTTCTGCGCGGTGCGCTCCCGCCAAGCAGCGACGGCCTGCAGCACGGACAACGCCGCGCCTTTCAGCTTGAACGCGCCGCTCAAACGCATCCAGGCGTTTTCCGGCGGATTCTCGTACAGCGCCGGGTCGCATAGCGCTTGAAAGTCGCTGGACAGCCAGTCCAAGCGTCCCAGGGCTTCCAGCCGATTGCACAACTCCGGGTACAAACGGGCCAAGTAGATGACGTCATCCGCCGCGTATTTCAGCTGATCGGCGCTTAACGGCCGCTGCGACCAATCCGTGCGGGAATGGCCTTTTTCCAGCTGCTTGCCCAGCAGCTCCTGCACCAAACCGGCGTAACCGATCTGGTCGGCATAGCCCAGCAAGGGCGCGGCGATCTGCGTGTCGAACACCGGCGCGGGCAAACGGCCGTAGCGCTGGTGAAAAATCTCCATGTCCTGGCGGGCCGCGTGCAGCACTTTGGTGACTTTGGGATCGTACAGGATGTCCAGCAGCGGCCCCAGGTCCGGCAAAGCCTGGGGATCGATGCAGGCCACGTGGCCGTCGGCGGCGATTTGCAGCAAGCAGAACTGCGGATAGTAGCTCTTGTCGCGCAGGAACTCGGTATCCATGGCCAGCCAAGTACAGCCCGCGATGGATTGGCAAAACGCATTCAGGGATGCGGCGGTGTCGATGAACAAAGGTTTGGCTGCGGATTGGGCGGACATGGCGGGCATATATCCTCGGTGAGAACCCGAATTGTAGCCGATCGGCGCACCTTCCACTAAACGAGAACCAGCGCACATTTTTATTTGGGAGCGAGCGTCAATACGCCATAAACTTCCCTACAATCGTTAATGCTATTTGCCACAGGCTGCTTTCGTCGCCCCATGACCAATCCCAAGTTCGCTGCCCGCGCCAGCCTCTTACCGGCTTCGCGCCCGCCCAAAGCAGACGAGCCTCTCCCAGCGGCGGGCCCGGCCCACCCCAACGCGCCGAGCGGAGCACCGGCATGACAAGCCCGGTACCGCCCTCTCCGCCGCAGGCGGACTCGCCTGCGCCCTCCTCCGAACACAGCGCCCGGGAACCGGCATCGCCGGCGGCGTGGACCAATGCCGCCTTCGCCCTGCTCCTGCTGGGGTTGGCGGCATCCGCTTTTTTTTCCCACCTGTCCAGCAACGCGCAACAAGACGCGGCGCAGCGGGATTTGGAAGAAGTGGGGGCCGAGAGGGCCGAAATGCTGAACATGCGGCTGCTTCGGGCGGTCGACGGGCTGCGCGCAGTCGGCGCCTTGCTCACCGTCGGCGACTCGGTCGGCCGCGACCAATTCCAAGGCTATGGGCGCGAAATGCTGCAATGGCTGCCCGAGCTCGACCGTTTGCAGTGGCAGCCGCTGGTCCCCCTCAACGAACGGGCTTCCTTCGAAGCCAAAGCGCGGCAGGACGGGATAGCCGAATTCCAATTCGTCGAAGCCGGCCCCACCGCCGGCTTCGAGCGAGCGCGGGAACGCACGGCGCATTTGCCGGTTTACTACGAAGTCACCCGCACGGCGCAGGACAGCGCGCTGGGATTCGACGTGGCCTCTAACCCGGCGCAAATGGAATACAAATGGCTGGCGGCGGATACGGGCCAAGCGACCACGTTCATCCCCTACCATTTCAGCACGCAAAAGGGCGACGCGGCGGCAACCAATAACGGCAGGGTCATCTTGTCCCTGCCGATTTACCGGAACCCGCATTTGCAGACACCGGCGGAACGCCGTCGGCAATTGCGCGGCTTCGTCGCCGCCGACCTGCGCTTGGACGACCTGGTGCAAGGCGTCATCGCCGGGCTTCCGGAGCAAGGCGTCGATGTGCTGTTCTACCTCCACACCCATCAGCACGACGAGCTGATCTACCATCGCCTGGCGAAAAACAGCGACATCGCCGTTGCCCGCAATCGCGGACTGGATTTCGTCCGCACCGTCGACGTGGCCGGCCGCCAATGGCTGTTGCAGCTACACCCCACCCCCGCTTACCTGGAAGATCGGCGCAGCCGGCAACCGGAAGTGGTGCTGGCCGTCGGCGTACTGCTCAGTTGCGCCTTCGCCGGGCATCTCTACAACACCCAGCTGCAACGGCGGCGACTGGAAAAAGCCAACGCTAAAATGCTGGAGAGCCAGGACCGCTTCAACCTGTTCATGGACAACAGCCCCGGCCTGGCCTTCGTCAAGGATGCCCAAGGCCGGCTGATCTACATCAACAAGGCCTACGCCAAAGGCTTCGGCTTCACCTCGCCGGAACAATGGCAGGGCAAAACCGACGAGGATCTGTGGCCGAAGGACGCCGCCCAAGCGTTCCGCGACAACGACCTGGCGGTATTGGCGGGCCACAAGGCCCAGGTGATGGAAGAACGGGCCGTGCGCAAGGGCCGGCTGGAGACTTGGCTGTCGGTGAAGTTCCCTTTCAGCGACCGCCACGGCAACCGCTACCTGGGCGGCATCGCCACCAACGTCACCGACCGCAAGCAGGCGGAGGAAAAACTGCGCCTGTCCGAGCAGGTGTTCAAGACCGCCTCCGAAGCCATCGTCATCACCGACGCGAACAACACCATCATCGCCGTCAACCCGGCGTTCGAGCACATCACCGGCTACAGCCAGGACGAAGTGATCGGCAAAAACCCCAAGATGCTCAGTTCCGGCCGGCAGCCGGCGGCGTTCTACCAGCGCCTGTGGCAGAGCCTGCAGGACGCCGGCTACTGGCAGGGCGAAATCTGGAACCGCCGCAAAAACGGCGAGTTCTACGTGGAATGGCTGTCCATCAGCGTGGCGCGGGACGACGCCGGCGGCATCGGCCACTACGTCGCCATTTTTTCCGACATCACTGAACGCAAGCAAGCCGAGGACCGCATCCAGTTCCTCGCCCATTACGACGAGCTGACGCAGCTGCCCAACCGCAACCTGACCCGCGACCGCATACAACAAGCCTTGCTCGCCGCCGACCGGGGCGACACCAATATGGCGGTGCTGTTCCTCGACCTGGACCGTTTCAAATTCATCAACGACTCGCTCGGCCACCACGTCGGCGACGGCTTGCTGCAGGAAGTGGCCAAGCGGGTGAGCGGCTGCCTGCGGGAAGTGGACACCGTGGGCCGCCTGGGCGGCGACGAATTCCTGGTGGTATTGCCGGAAACGGACGGCGACGGCGCCGCCCACGTGGCGCAAAAAATACTCGACACGCTGGCGGACAGCGCCATGATCGACGGGCACCCGCTGACCATATCCTCCAGCATCGGCGTGGCGATATACCCCCTGGACGGCACCGACATCGTCACGTTAATGAAAAACGCCGACTCGGCCATGTACCACGCCAAACAGGCCGGCCGCGGCGCGTACCAGTTCTTCAACGAGGAGATGAACGCCGCCGCCCACGAGCGTCTGCACCTGGAGAACGGCCTGCGCGGCGCGTTGGAGCGGGGCGAGCTGGAGCTTTACTACCAACCCAAAGTGGACATCAAGCAGCGCCGCGTCGTCGGTTGCGAAGCGCTGCTGCGCTGGAACCATCCGAAGCTGGGCATCGTCTCGCCGGTGCGCTTCATCCCGGTGGCGGAGGAATGCGGCCTAATCGTCCCCATCGGCGACTGGGCCCTGCGGGAAGCCTGCCGGCAGATGCTGGAATTCCAACGCAGCAGCGGTCAAAACCTGGTCGTGGCGGTCAACGTTTCGGCATTGCAATTCACCCAGCGCAACTTCGTCGACAGCGTGCGCCAGGCGCTGGACGAAACCGGCCTAACGCCCCAATGCTTGGAGCTGGAACTCACCGAAAGCGCGTTGATGAAGGACACCGACGGCGCCCTGGACACCCTCAAGGCGTTGAGCGATATGGGCGTCAGACTGGCGGTGGACGATTTCGGCACGGGCTATTCGTCCCTGAGCTATTTGAAGCGTTTTCCCATCAACTGCCTTAAAATCGACAAAGGTTTTGTACGCGACCTGGAAACGGACGTGGACGACGCCGCCATCGTCAATGCGGTCATCAACCTGGCGCACAGCCTGCGTTTGACCGTGGTGGGCGAGGGCGTGGAAACCGAAGGGCAGCTGCAATTCCTCCTGGAAAGAGGCTGCGAAGAAGCCCAAGGCTTTTATTTCGACCAACCGTTACGGGCCGAAGCGTTCCAAACCGTCTTGCGCAACACGCCGCCGGCCGCGACGGCATAACCCCCATTACCGACTATCCCTATGTTCGATACCGTTTTGCTCAACATCGTCGCGGTGTGCTGGTTCCTGCTCGCCTGGGCCGGCTATACCGTCTACGCCCGCCGCAAGGCCCGCACCACCGACTGCCTGTACACCGCCGTGGACAAATACGCGCGGCGCTGGATGGAGCAAATCACCCGGCGCGAAGTGCGCATCGCCGACGCCACGGCGCTGGCCACCCTGGAGCGCAACATCACCTTCTTCGCCACCAGCACCGTGCTGATCCTGGGCGGACTGCTGACCATCCTCGGCTCGCAGCAAAAAGCCATGGACGTGCTGGCCAGCATTCCGTTCGCGGCGGACCCCACGCCGGGCCTATGGGAAATCAAGCTGACCCTGCTGATCGTCGCCTTCGTCTACGCCTTCTTCACCTTCACCTGGGCCATGCGCCAAATGACCTTCGTCACCATGATGGTGGGCGGCAATCCGCTGCCGCAGGAATCGGAGGAAGAACGCAAACGCTTCGCCGACAGCACCGCGCAAGTGCTGGTGCTGGGCAGCTCCGCCTTCAACTACGGCCTGCGCACCTACTATTTCTGCCTGGGCGCCCTGGCCTGGTTCATCCACCCCCTGCTGTTCATGGCCGCCACGGTGTGGGTGGTGTGGGTGTTGTACCGGCGCGAATTCAAGTCCGACGCCTTGTTGGCGATGCTGCACCGCTTGGATTAACATGGCCCGGATCGGGGCCCGGCCCCGCCCAACCATCCGATAACAACAACATCCGGGGAGAGCAGTCATGTGGGACGTGAATTTGTTGGCGGCGGTTCGCACCATCGAAAGTACCATGCCCATGGTGATTTACCGCTTTCTGGTGAGCCTGGCGGTGGGCCTGGCCTATATGCTTTCGGTGCTGGGCGGCGCCGGCATCGGCTTCGCCATCGGCGCCTACGGCAACAACCCCGGCCCCATCGCCAGCACCGGCGCCTTTGTCGGCTTCGCCGCGTGCGTCTGGCTCGTCTACAAGATCCGCCATAGCCTGCTGCACGCCGTGCGCGCCAGCCATTTGCTCATCCTGGTGGAGAACCGCGACGGCCGCCCCTTGCCGGCCGGCCGGGCGCAAGTGGATTACGCCAAGCAGCAAACCACCGAACGCTTTCCCAGCGTAACGGAACTGGCCCGGCTGGACGACGCCCTGCGCGGCTGCCTGCGCAGCCTGCCGGCGATCGGCTGCGACTGGTCGGCCTGCTTGCCGGTCAAGCAACCGCACGTGGTGAAAGCCGTGCAAATGGCGCTGGGCCAAGTGGCCGCCAGCGTCGGCGACGTGCTGCTGGCGGCCGTATTGCGCCGCAAGGACGCCAACGCCTGGCGCTCGGGGCTCGCCGCCTTGGAATCCTGCGCCGCGCAGTGGCCGCGCTTCTATAAAAACGCCGCCTGGATGTACGGCTTCGTCTACGCCGGCTGGCTGGTGTCGTTCCTGGTCATCCAAGTGCCCGTCTTCAACATCGCCGCCGCCCTGCCCATGTCCGCCGGCATTTGGCCGCTGGTGTTCGCCATCGCGCTGTCCTGGGTGCTGAAAGCCGCTTTCCTGGAGCCCATCGCCACCGCCGCCCTGCTGGAATACTACTTCAAGCACATGGAAGGCCAAACGCCGGACGCCGCTTGCCGGGCCAAGCTGGCCGAGGTGGCCGCCTATCGGGAATTGCAGGCGCGGGCGGCGGGCAACTGAGGGTTAGTCGCGGGTGCAGCGATAGTCCCGATGCACCACGCGCCCATCCTTGCTGGGCGCGTCGGTCACCTGATGGAACGTGTCCGCATCGACGAAATCCAGGCGCCCCTCCGCGGCGACCGCCACGGCCGGCAACTTCAGCGTAAAGCGGCTCCCCCGTAGGGCGTAAGTGCCGCTCACCTCGTTGGAGGAAACGATGACGTGATCGTCATCGACAAATTCGAAACTGTCCTCGATGGCACGGCTGCGCGTGCCGTCGCCCAAAGCGGCGGTTCCCGCGCAAATCCACTTGCCGAGCAGCGAAGGCGGTTCGGCGCGCTCTTCCTCTTGCGCGGGCGCCTCGGCGGCCTCCTTCACCGGCTCCGGCGGCCGCGGCGCCTCTTCGGGGGCTTTGGCCGCCGGCGCGGGCGGGGGAGGCGCAGCCGGCGGAGCGGCGGCGACGCCCCCAGCCGGCGGCTGGTCGTTTTTCGGAGCGACCAGCAGCGCCAACGCCGCCACCTGGCCTTTCTCCGCCGCCCGCCGATACAGCGCCATGGCTTGCTGGCTGTCCTTCGGCACGCCCTGCCCCTGGGCATACAGCGTGGCGAGGTTGTACAACGCGTCGGCCTGGCCTTGATCGGCGGCTTTTTTGTACCAAGCCGCCGCCTGGGCGTAATCCTGGGGAACGGAAAACCCGCCGGCAAAGAACACCCCGAGGTTGTTCTGCGCGCCCGCGTCGTTCTGCTCGGCCGCCTTCCGGTACCAAGCCAGGGCCTGCCCATAGTCCTGCGGCACGCCCAACCCCTCCGCATACAGCTTGCCGATGGCGGATTGCGCCGCCGCATAGCCCTGATCGGCCGAGCGCCGATACCACGCCAGCGCCTGGGCATAGTCCTGCGGCACGCCGCTGCCCTTCGCATAGAGGGCGCCGACGTTGAATTGCGCCGCCGCGTGCCCTTGCTCAGCCGCTTTGCGATACCACTCCAGCGCCTGGGCATAATCCTGCCGCACGCCGCGGCCGGTGGCATACATCACGCCGAGATTGCGCTGGGCGGCCGCATTGCCCCGCTCCGCCGCCCGACGGAACCAAGACACCGCCAGCGCCGAATCCCGCGGCACGCCGCTGCCCTGCTCGTACATCATCCCCAAGTGCAGCTGCGCCAAGGCATCGCCCCCGGCGGCCAAAGGCTCGAACTCCTTCAACGCCGCCTCGAACCTGCCGGCGCGAAAAGCCGCCATGCCCTCATCGATCCCCGCCTGGGCGGTCAAAACCCACAAAAGCGCGGCCCACGCCGCCTTCCCCGCCCCAGATTTTCCATTCGCCATCGCACGCCCTCTCGCACCGAAACCTTGCGGGAATTGTAGTCGCGAACGACAGGATATCGACATGAGCCATGCGCCTGCCATCGCGCCCTTGCCGCGAAACGCGGCAAAAGCCGCTTTGCCGGCGCCGTGCGCCTTACTCGATATTCTGTACTTGCTCCCGCATCTGTTCGATCAGCACTTTCATCTCCACCGAGGCGCGGGTGGTTTCCGTGTCGGCGGATTTGGAGCCCAGGGTATTGGCTTCGCGGTTGAGTTCCTGCATGAGGAAGTCCAGGCGGCGGCCGATGGGTTCCTTGGCCCGCAGCACCCGCTCCACTTCGTCCAGGTGTTCGGCCAAACGATCCAGCTCTTCCGCCACATCCAGCTTTTGCGCCAGGAATACCAGCTCCTGCTCCAAACGGCCGGGATCGGCGTTGACGCTAAATTCCGCCAAACGGGCGACGAGGCGTTCGCGCAAGCCCTGCAACACTTGCGGCAAGCGGATCTTGGCGGCTTCGGCCTGTTGCCGCATGAGGACGCAACGGGATTGGATTTGCTCGGCCAACTGCCGGCCTTCCCGCGCGCGCGCCGTCACCAGCGCGGCCAAGGCTTGATCCAGCAAGTTTTCGATGGGTTGGCGCAGGCTTTCCGGCTCGTTTTCCGCCTCGCCCAGCACGCCGGGCCAGCGCAACACGTCCAGGGCGCTATAGGGGGCGGGCTGCGCCATCAGGCCTTGGATGCCGTCGGCGGCGCGGATAACGCTCTGCACCAGCGCCTGGTTGACCTTGATCTCGCCGACGCCGCCGGCCTGGCGCCGGCATTGCAGGATGCAGTCCACCTTGCCCCGCTTGACCGCTCCGCCCACCCGGTTGCGCAGGTCGCCTTCCAGGAAGCGGAAGGCTTCCGGCAAGCGCAGGGACACGTCCAAGTAGCGATGATTGACCGTGCGAATTTCCCAGCTCAGAGCGAATCCGCCGGCTTCGGTTGCTTCGAGGGCAAATCCCGTCATACTCCGGCACATAACTTTTCCTTATAATTATTCGATTGGGGAATGTTAACCGATTAACCCCGCACGATTACAGGGACGCCAGTGAACCACCACGCTTCGCCCGCCAACGGCCTGCCCTATTTGCCGCGAGGGACCGAAATCGATGATTACGTCATCGAGCGTCCCTTGGGGGGCGGCGGTTTCAGCCTGGTCTATCTGGCCCGCGGCGCGGCCGATCATCGGCAGGTGGCGATCAAGGAATATTTTCCCCGCAAGCTGGCCAGCCGGGCCCAGAACCACGCCATCGTCCCCACCGACGAGGAATCCGCCCGGGCGTTTTCCCGCGGCCTCATGCACTTTTTGGAAGAAGCCAAAGTGCTGGCCCGACTCAAGCATCCCAATATTTTGGACGTGCGGAGTTTCTTCCAGGCCAACGGCTCGGCCTATTTGGTGATGAGTTTCTGCTACGGCCGCATCCTTTCCGACTATCTCACGGAAAAAAAGGGCCGCCTGAGCGAAACGTTTTTGCTGCATTTGTTCTACGCCCTGCTCGACGGCCTTCAGGCCATCCACGCTGCCGGCCTGCTGCACCTGGACATCAAGCCGCAAAACATTCTCATCCGCCCCGGCGGCAGCCCGCTGCTGCTGGATTTCGGCGCCGTGCAGCCCTATCCCAACTCCCTCACCTGGAAACCGGGCAAGGTACTGACCAAGGGGTTTTCGCCCATCGAGCAATACAGCTCGCGCCACGGCACCATCGGGCCGTGGAGCGACATTTACGCCCTCGGCTCCACCATGCGCAGCTGCCTGGACGGCCGGGCGCCGCCGCCGTCCATCGAACGGCTCAAGGAAGACCCATTGCAACCGGCGTCCGCCATCTACGCGAAAACCTACTCCCCTCCCCTGCTGCAGGCCATCGACTGGGCCATGGCGGTGGAACAAGCCAAGCGCCCGCAAACGGCGGCGGAGCTGCGCTACATGCTGCCCGCCATCCAGGACAACGGGGACTAGGATTGCGGCGGCCGCCGCAGGCGCTTGAGGTATACTGCGCAACTTTTACCCGGAGCTTGCCCATGAGACCCAGCGGACGCCAACCGGATCAGCTGCGCAACATCACGCTGACCTGCCACTACACCAAACACGCCGAAGGGTCGGTGCAAGTGGAATTCGGCGACACCCGCGTCATCTGCACCGCCAGCGTCGACGAACGCGTGCCGGGCTTCCTCAAGGGCAAGGGCAGCGGCTGGATCACGGCGGAATACGGCATGCTGCCCCGCTCCACCCACTCGCGCATGGACCGCGAGGCCGCGCGCGGCAAACAAGCCGGCCGCACCCAGGAAATCCAGCGGCTGATCGGCCGCTCCCTGCGCGCCGCGGTGGACCTGACCGCCCTGGGCGAGCGCACCATCACCATCGACTGCGACGTGATCCAGGCCGACGGCGGCACTCGCACCGCCGCCATCACCGGCGGCTTCGTCGCCCTGTGCCTGGCGGTGGACAAGCTCATCAAAAACCGCAAGATCAAGGCCAGTCCGGTGCACGGCCAGATCGCCTCGGTGTCCGTTGGCATCCACCAGGGCGTGCCGGTGCTGGACTTGGACTACGCCGAGGACGGCTCCGCCGAAACCGACATGAACGTGGTGATGAACGACGCCGGCGCCTTCGTGGAAGTACAGGGCACCGCCGAGGGCCACGCTTTCCGCCGCGACGAACTGAACGCCATGCTGGACCTGGCCGACAAGGGCATCACCGAGCTCATGGCCAAGCAGCGCGAAGCCCTCGACGCCGCCCGCAAAGGCTAGGATCGGACCATGGAACGCATCGTCCTCGCCAGCGGCAACCGGGGCAAAATCCGCGAGATCCAAGCGATCCTGGGCGAGGGCCGCTACACCGTGCTGCCGCAATCCGACTTCGCCACGCCGGAAGCGGAAGAAACCGGCCTCACCTTCGTGGAGAACGCCATCCTCAAGGCGCGCAACGCCGCCCACCACAGCGGCCTGCCGGCCATGGCCGACGACTCCGGCCTGGCGGTGGACTGGCTGGACGGCGCGCCCGGCGTCTATTCGGCCCGTTACGCCGGCATCGGCGCCAGCGACCAAGCCAACCTGGAAAAGCTGCTGGAAGCCATGCAGGACGTGCCCGACGAGCAACGCGGCGCGCGCTTCATCTGCGCCATGGTGTTCCTGCGCCACGCCGCCGACCCCTGCCCCCTCGTCGCCCTGGGCCAATGGGAAGGCCGGATTTTACGGGAAGCCCGGGGCGACAACGGCTTCGGCTACGACCCCGTTTTCTGGGTGCCGGAGCAAGGCCGCGCCTCCGCGGAACTGCCGCCGGACGTCAAAAACCGCCTGAGCCATCGGGGACAAGCGGTGCGGGCGTTATGCGCCCAGCTGGAACGAGCCTTCAACGGGACGGAACCGCGCTAATCCCCCGAGCGCCGCGCGCACGTCGCCGCCCCGCCAGGGGCCGGAAAAACGCGGCGGTTTCGCGCCCCAACCACAACGGCGGCAAATCCGGCCGGCAGCCCTGCTAAACTGGGTTATCCCTTCCCCAACCCGAGGCCATCCCGGTGAATATCGCGGCCGTTGCCAACGAAAAAAAGCTGTTCGTGCTGGACACCAACGTGCTCATGCACGATCCCACGGCCATCTTCCGCTTCAAGGAACACGACATCTTCATCCCCATGGTGGTGTTGGAGGAGTTGGACAAAGCCAAGAAAGGCCTGTCGGAACTGTCCCGCAACGTGCGCCAAGTGAGCCGTTTTCTGGACGACCTGATCCAGCACATGGACCTGGCCGCCATTCGCGACGGCATTCCGCTGGCGAGCGCCGAGTACGCCGCCCGCATCGACAGCAGCAGCGCCGGCCGGCTCTTCCTACAGGTGCATCCGCTGGACGCCAGCCTGCCGCAAGGCATGACCGGCAACATGCCGGACAACTCCATCCTCAGCGCCGCCCTGGCCTTGGCCAAGGAGCGGCCCGACACCCTGGTGATCGTGGTGTCCAAGGACATCAACCTGCGCATCAAGGCGGCGGCGCTGGAGATAAGGGCGGAGGACTACCACAACGACCAAGTACTGGAAGACGTCAACCTGCTGTATAGCGGGGCTTACGAACTGCCGGAGGACTTCTGGAGCAGCCACAGCCTCCGAGGCGAAAAGTGGCAGGAAAACGGCCGCAATTTTTTCCGCGTGAGCGGTCCGCTGGTCCCGCAATGGAGCCCTTGCGAGTTCGTTTACCAGGCGACCCAGCCGGGTTTCGAAGCCGTGGTGCGCTCGGTGGTGGGCGACGTGGCGGTGCTGGAACTGGCGCGAGACTTCCGCGAGGGCGGCCTGAACGCCTGGGGCGTGCACGCCCGCAACCGGGAGCAAAATTTCGCCTTCAACGTGCTGACCGATCCGGACATCGATTTCGTCACCCTGCTGGGCACCGCCGGCACCGGCAAAACGCTGCTGGCCCTGGCCGCCGGACTGGGCCAGACCCTGGACGACAAGCGCTACCGGGAAATCATCATGACCCGCGAAACCATCCCCATCGGCGAGGACATCGGCTTCCTGCCCGGCACCGAGGAGGAAAAAATGGGACCGTGGATGGGCGCCCTGCTGGACAACCTGGAGTTGCTGGCCGCCCGCGAGGAAAGCGGCGGCAGCTGGGAAAAAGCCGCCACCCAGGACGTGCTGCTCAAGCGGGTGAAAGTGCGCTCCCTCAACTTCATGCGCGGCCGCACCTTCCTCGACCGCTACATCATCCTGGACGAGGCGCAGAACCTCACCCCCAAGCAAATGAAAACCCTGGTGACCCGCGCCGGCCCCGGCACCAAGATCATCTGCATCGGCAATATCGGCCAAATCGATTCGCCCTACCTGACCGGCACCACCTCGGGCCTCACCTACGCGGTGGATCGCTTCAGGCCCTGGCCGCACGCCGCCCACATCACCCTCAAGCGGGGCGAACGCTCGCGCCTGGCGGATTTCGCCTCGGAAAATTTATAGCCCGACCTTGAAAGCGGCGGCGGCGAGCGCCACTATGAAAGCTGACCACCGCTGGAGACGCGCCATGCCCGATTTGTTCCCGCCCCGCCGGCTCCGCCCCGTTTGGCTGGCCGTCTGCTGCCTGGCATTGGCCGCCTGCGGCGCAAGCAATCCGCGCGTCAGCTACGACTACGACCCGGCGGCGGACTTCGCCAACTTCAAGCAATTCGCCTGGGCGAACCCGGCCACGCCGCGCCGGCCGGACGATCCGCTGCTGGATAACAGCCTGCTGGACGACCGCATCAAAACGGTGATCGAACACCAATTGCTGCAAAAAGGCATCACCCGCAGCAGTAACGGCAGCGCGCCGGACTTCCTCGTGAGCTACCAGGTGGTGACGCGCAAATACCGCGCGGCCAGCCCCGCGCCTTTTGCTTACAGCCCGTTTTACCCTTACGGCATGGGATACGGTTACGGCCGGGGCGGCTGGGCCTACGGCGGCGCCTGGGGCATGGCCGGCGATTATTGGGAAGAATACGAAAGCCACTCCCTGGTGGTGGACTTCCTTCAGCCGGCCACCGGCAAGCAGCTATGGCGCGGCGTCCTCCACGACGCCTTGGAGCTGACCGGCGACCCGGCGGCGCAGAAATACCATCTGGACGGCAAGGTGCACTACTTGCTGCAAAAGTTCCCGCCGCTATTGGCGCCGAGAAAACCGGCCGACTGACCGACGACCGACGGCCCCCTTATTTTTCAACCGACCACCGACAGGAAAGCCATGACACCGCAAGAGCAACAAGCGCTGGAAAAGTTTCTGGGCCACCTGGTTCAAGCGCCGGCCACGGCCAAAGACCCGCAGGCGGACGGCCTGATCCAAGCCGCCCTGGCGAAGCAACCCGACGCCGCTTATTTGCTGGTACAGCGAGCCATGCTGCTGGAGCAGGCGCTGGAGCAAGCCAAGGCGCAAATCGCCCAGTTGCAATCCCAAGCCGGCGGCAGCGGCTTCCTGCCGCGCAACAACCCCTGGCTGGCCGGCGCGCCGACGGCGCAACCCGGCGCCATGCCGACGGCGCAGCCCGCTACCGCCCCGGTCAGCGGCGGCGGCGCCTCCAGTTTTCTGGGCAATGTCGCCACCACGGCCGCCGGCGTAGTGGCCGGCTCGTTCCTGTTCCAGGGCTTGGAGCACATGCTCCACCCGCAACATGGCGGCTGGATGGCCGACGACGGCTTTAGGGGCGGGGAAACCGTGGAGGAAACCACGGTCATCAACAATTACTACGGCGATGCGCAGCCGGACGACCAGCCCGGCGCGATGGATTTGGTCGATTTTGCCGACGACGGCGACACGTCGGACGACGACAGCAGCTGGATTTAAAACCACGCCAGGGCAGGGAAAAACGCCGCGACAGGATAGAGCGGCCAGGTTTTTTCAGCTGTTTCGAGAAAAAACTGAAACTATCCGGAAAACGCCGGTCTAACTGCTCAGTTTCAGTCGTTCGCTCGCAGTGCTTAGCTTCCCCTGCCACTGCACCCTGCTACGACGACAAGGATGTCGTCCGTTTTTTCCCCGATTATTTTCCCGCCGCCAACCAGGCGTCGAAATGGGATTTTTCCACCGCGCCGCTGACCGCGATCCGCTTGTGGGCCGCATCGTAAAAATAAGCGCGCGGCAATTCGCCGTACCAAGCCGGATCGATTTCGTAACGCAGCCGCTGAGCGTCGTCCTCGGCAAAGATCCACGACTCGGCCTTGCCCAGCCCGTGCAGTTCCAGCACGGAACTCGCCTCGCCGCCGGCCGAGGCTTCGTCGGTAGAAATCAGCACCATATCCATGCCGGGATGCTCGCGCAGGGTTTTCGCCAGAAAATCCAGCTCTTTCATGCACACGGAGCACTCCAAAGACCACAGCAACACCACGAAAGGCTTGCCCTGCCGAGCCTGGGCGATTTGCGCCAAGCTTCCGGCGCGATAGGCGCGAGGCTGTTCTCCGGCCTGCGCGCCGGCCCAGCCGGCCAGGAACAGGCTCAACATCAGGAAACATTGCATCAGGGTGCGGGCAACCGTCTTCATGGGATTTCCTCTACGCTCGTCGTTATTCCAAAGCCATCAAACGATAGCCCTGTTCGCTGCTGTTCCAGGATAAAAAAATCTGCCGGCCGTCGCTGACCAGTTCCGGGTAGTCCGACGCGCCTTTGGCTTGCGCGACCGTTTTGACGGCGGACCAACGCTCCCCGCCGTCCTGCGACAGCATCGCCTTGATATGGGTAAGGCGGCCGTCGAACTCCTGCCACACCAGCGCCACCCGATACCCCAAACTCAGGACGACGGGATGGCTGGCAAGCGCGCCGGCGTCGCCGAAAGGCATGAAAGGCGAGAAATGCTTACCGTGGTCGTCGGAACGGGCGTAAAACAGGCCCTGGCGGTTTTTGCCCTGGGTGAACCAAGCCACGTGGTAACGCCCATCCGGGCCGATGGAGAAAGCCGGGCCTTGCACCGGGCAAACGTCCGCCTCCCAATCGTCGTCGGTCACGCGCCAGGACGACCAGCCTTTGCCGTCGGACGTCACCTTGACCAAGCCGTGATCCCTTTCCTTGATGGGAAAGACGAAGCGACTGAACAGCACCGGCAAGCCGTCGCTGTCGAAGGCCACCTCGATGGGGCAGCGCTCGCAAGCCGTGCGCAACACGCGCCTGGCGACGGGCGTGCGCGCCGCCGCCGTATCCAGGCTGGCGTAATAGAGGGAGCCGCCGCGGGCCGAATCGCGGCCGCCGTTGCCGTCGCGCTCGTCGTGCCAGAAAAAGTGCGGCCGGCCCTCGCCGTCCACCGCCAATTGGGCGAGATAGCCCCGGGCGCTGGCGGCTTGATCGCTCACCGGAACCGGCTCGTTGAAACTATTGCCGCCATCGCTGGAATAGCTGAAATAGGCGGTGCCGGACTGGGCGGCGTCGGCCGAGTACGTGACCCAAATACGGCCGGCCTTATCCACGACGATATGGGGCCGGTCGTCGTTACTGACGCGAATGGACTGGGCCTGGCGATTCACCGCGACCGGCCGGCCAAAGCTTTTGCCCAAATCGCTGGACGCGTCCACGTAGACATGCTGCGTGTCGGCGGTGACGCGCCACAATCGCCCGTCCGAGCCAAACGCCGCCGCCACGGGCGCGGCGGCCGAACCGGCGCCGCGGGTGCGGGCGCGATCCATGGCGCAACCGGCCAAACTTAACGCCAACGCAGCGGCCAGCAGCGTCGCCAGCGCATGCAGTACTCGAATGCGCCTGCCGGCGGACAACCCCAACATCATGCACTCTCCCATCGTCTGCATCAGCATTGAATAATACGCCCGATTTTACCCCGGCATCTGCCGAACCCCAATGGAGAGGATGCGTGGGCTGCTGCGCTTACTCCACCCTAAGCATCTGGAAACCGTCGCGGCGCGTGGTCCATTGCAGGAATATCCGCTGACCGTCGCCCACCAGCAAAGGGTAATCCGCTTCGGATTCGGTGCGCCCCAGGGTTTTGACCGCCGACCAATGCTCGCCCCCGTCCGTCGACAACATGGCCTGAATGCGCTTCTCCTTGCCGTCGAATTCTTGCCAAGCCACAGCGACTTTCGCCCCCAAGCTCAACACCGAAGGGTGGCCGGCCAAGGCGCCGGCATCCCCGAAAGAGCGCGGCGGAGAAAAATGCGCGCCGTGGTCGGAGGAATAGGCGTAGAACAAGCCGCTGCCTTTCGCCCCCTGGGAGAACCAGGTGGCGTGGTAGCGGCCATCGGGTCCGATGGACAACGCCGGCCCCTGTTCCGGGCAAACGCCGATGGACCATTCGTCGTGGCTGACGCGGCTGGACGACCAGGCATCGGCCGCCCCGTTCAACTTGATCAAACCGTGGTCTCGCACAGTGCCCGAATAAATGGCGCGGGCAAACAGCACGGGACTCCCATCCACGTCGACTTTCACCGCCGTCCGGCAGCATTCGCAAATATCGCCCGCCGCTTTGCGGCTCGACTTGGACAGCCCCCCCGCGGGGCCGCCGACCGCGTAATAAATGGACGCGCCGGCATCGCGCCAGTCGGCGCGGTCCCGTTCGTCGTGCCAAAACACGAAGACGCGGCGATCAGGCGTCACCAACACGTTATTTTCATAGGTGTTGGCTTCGGCGGCGGTGTCGCTGACCAATACCGGCTCGGAAAAACTTTTGCCGCCGTCGGTGGAAACGCTGTAATAACTCGACGACGGTTGCGGCAACTCGGCGGAATAAACCACGTGGATCACGCCGCCGGCGTCCACCGCGATCTGCGGACGATCCTCGGCGCGAACCCGGACGCGCTGAGGCGCCTGGTTAACCGCCGTCGGCGCGGCGAAAGTCTTGCCGTCGTCGCCGGACACATCCACCAGCACCTGCTTCCCCTCCACCGACACCCGCCACAAACGGCCGTCCGGCCCGAACGCCGCCGACATCGGCAAGCGCCGGTCCTCCTCGGAAGCATGGCCGTGCATCGCGTGGCCCATCCCCTGCAATTCGCCGGAAGCGCCGCAACCGGCCAGCCACAGCGGCGCCGCAACCGCCGCCAGGCAAGGAGCCAGCCAGCGCCGAATCGGCGAAAACGCCGCGATGAGAGAAACAGTCATAGGGATGCGATCCAACGAAAAATGGAACAACGCTTCGCCGCGCTTAGAACGTCACCGCGATGCGGTTGACGATGCGATAGGAAGGATCGACCTGGTTGCCGCCGTGATCGGCCACGATGGGCGCCCCCACGGACAGGGCCATGTTCCAATTGCTGCCGCCCGCATAGCGCACGCCGGGAGAGATATAGACGATATTGCTGCCGGAATTGGGATCCACCGCGCCGCGCCCGGTCAGCGGACTGAGCGTGCTCTGCGGCGCCCGCCACTCGCCGTTCAGCTCCAGCACCAGCGTCAGCGGAACATTGTTGGAGGAAGCCTGCAGGCCGCTGCGCACCGGACCGGAACCGACCGCATAGGACAAGGCGATGTTGTAATTGAAGATATCGCCCAAATTGGTGTGCTGCGCGCCCTGGTTGACGAAGGTGTACATCAGGCTGCTATCCAGGGAAAACTGGCCGAGCCCCTGGGTGAACGCCACCCCCAGCATGGGATCCCAGGAATCCGAACCCGGCTGATGGTGCGTTTCGAAACGGGTGTAGGCGCCGCCCGTGCCCGTGTCGGGATCAATCGGCGTGCGCACGCGGGTTCGCACCGTGGATTCGCCGGTCGGCATTTTCAAACCGGCCAGCGCGGAAACATTGGTCAGATTATCTTCGGAATGGAAAAACCGATATTGCCCGAAAGCGGTAATATCTCCCAACCCTGCGGCATCGCCCAGATTATTGACGGCGGTATTTGCATCATTGGGCTGGCGCACGTTAAAGCGGAAGTTATAAGGAACCCTAATACCCAAGCTTAAATCGTCGGTAACGCCATAAGCGGCAAACGCCGAAGGCTGTAAAAAAGAATCTACGCTGTGAATATCCCCATGGGCATCGTCCTTGGCATTCGCCTTCATAGCCATCATCTGGCTGGAGGAATACCGATCGAAGCTGATATATTGAGTGCGAAGCCCCGTCGCCCACATGCCTTGCGGCAAGGTAACGCCGGTGTCGGTGATAATCGGCGAGGCCGTGCCCAGCCCGAAACCGAGGGAACCATGATCGGCAAGCGCCGGGGCGCTCAGAACGACGGCGAGAGATAAAACGGCAATTTCTCGACAAACACCGCAGGACGATTTCAATCCGGACATACGACCGATTCTCCCCAACAAGAGTAGTTTTATGGTTTTGGCCACGGCAAAAGAATACCGGCGGACTCGCACGATCAGGCGCCGCAGCTTACGCACCGCCACTTAACCAAAACTTATTGGGACACCAATACCCTGAAGGTGAGGCATATGCCTCGCAGTATATCGCTGGGTTATTCCGACCCGACCAACCCCCGATAACGAACCAGCTCGGCCTCTGCGGCGGACAAATAACCGTCGGCGCTCAGCAAGCGCGCCCGGTGCAATCGATAACCCGCCGCCGGCCAGTTTCGCGTCGCCGGCGGCAACAGAGCCGCGGCGGCCTCCGTCGCGCCGGCAAGCCGATCCAACAGGGCCAGCAAATCGTTGCCGACGAGCATGCGGACCTGGCCGGTCTTCTGCCGCCGCTGCATCACCGGCGCCTCCCGTTCGACCACGGGAAAGTCGTCCCGGTTGACCGGCGCGTCCCGGTACAAATCCCGCAACGCGGCATCTCCCGCCACCAGTCGCGCCGCCAAAGGCACGGCATCCATTTGGCCGAACAATTCCGGCTTCTCCCGCACGGCCGCCTCCGCCGGCAGCGGCGCCGGCCCAGTGCGGGCCAGCAAGCCCAGCACCGGACGCCGCACGGAAAAATCGCCGCGCCACAGGCTCACGTCGGGAAAGGCCTGCTGCAAGGTGCGGACGACGGTGGCGAATGTCTCCGGCGTCAGCTGGTAAGCCGGCAACCACTGCATAAACCAACCGTCGTCGCGCAAACGGCGGCGCACGGTCTGGAAATGCTCCAGGGAATAGAGGCTGCCGGCGCCGACCTCCCAGGGCACGAACAAATCGCCGACGATCACATCGTACCGCCCGGCGCTCGCCGCCAAGAGATTGCGCCCGTCCTCCGGCACAACGCGGGCGGCGGCGCTCCGGAACAAGCCGTGCTGGTAATCGCCGAAAAACTCCCGGGCGGCTTCCACCGCGGCGGGCAACAGCTCGGCCACGGCGACACTCCCCGCGCCCGCCGGCAAGGCGCCACCGGCGCTGATGCCGGTCCCCAAGCCCAGGAAAAACACCCGCTCCGGCCGCGGATGCAAACGGACCGGCAAATACCCCAGCAAGGCCTCCTGGAACCGCGAACAGGTGCCTCCCAGGGTGTAGTGGTTGTTGACCTTGATACGGCGCTGGCCGTCGTCCTTTTGCACCACCGCCACCGTCGCCGCGCCGTCTTCCTTCAACCACAGCAAATGCTCGTCGGCCTCCAAGCGCAGCGACGGCGATGGCGACACGTCCAGGACGGTAAAAACCAAAATCAGCAACAAGGCCGGCTGCCAGAGGCGTCCCTTGAGCCCCTGGCGCCAGGCCAACACCAGCGCCGCCGCCAGATAAACCGCGGCGATCGCCTGGATGGAGCCCCACAACCCCAGCCAAGGCAACAGCGCGAAGCCGGCCAGCGCCGCCCCGGCGATGGAGCCGGCGGTGTTGGCGGCCGCCGCGCGGCCGACGGCCGCGGCCAGCCCTCCATCCCGGCGCAAAGCGTCCAGCAAAAGGGGAAATACCGCGCCCAGGCACAACAAAGGCAGGCCGATCACCCGCGCCACCAGCCACAACACCTCCAGCAGGTATTCCGCCCAGTCCAGCCCCGCGCCCGCGTAACGCAAACCGTCCGTCGCCCGCAAAAACAACGACGGCGTGGCCGCCACCGCCAAGCCGGACAGGCAGAGCAGCAGGAACAAATCCGGCCGCGCCGGCCGCCGCAAACGGCCCAGCCCATGGGCCAGGGCCGCCCCGCCCGCCAGGCACGACAGGAACACCACCAGCACGGCGGCGAAGGTGTAAACGGAGTTTTGCAGCACCTGGGCGAACATCCGCGTCCACAACACTTGCAGCGCCAGAGTCGCCAAGCCCGACCATAAGGCCAGCAGCGGCGTCCCCCACGACGACCGCCGGGAAGCCGGCACGGAAGGCGAGGAAATCGCGACGGGCGGTTGCGGCAACAACAGCGCCAGCGCCCCCGCCGCGCCGATCAGGGCCACGGCGACGACGTAGCTGGCGTCGTAGCCTATCCAGCCCGGCAGGAAGAAGCCGGCGGCGGCGGCCCCCAACGCCGCGCCCAAGGTATTGACGCCGTACAGCGGCGACAACCCCCGCCCCGCCGCCACACGGCTCAAAGCCGGCAGCGTGCCGCCCATGCAAAACGCCGAAGGAAACAAGCCCGCCAGGGCCAGGCAAAACTTGGCCGTCAGCAGCCAGGCGAAATCCGCCTGCCACCGTTCGAACAGCCAGGGATACAACAGCCGGTAGGCATCGGGAAGAACGAAATACAAGCAAGCCGACAAAGCCGCGACCAGCTCCAAACCGCCATAGAGCCGCAAAGGCCGGATGGCGCGGCCGGCCGGAGCGCTCCAATAAGCGCTGCCCGCCGCCAAGCCCAGGAAAAACGCCGTCAGGGTGACGGCCGCCGCTTGGCTGCCGGCGCCGAACAACAGCCCCAAGGCGCGCATCCAGCACACTTCGTAGAGCAACGCGCCGGCCCCGGACAGGAAATAAAGGCCGGCGACGGGCCTTATCGTTCCGCCAACCACAGACGCAGCCTTAAGCCCCATTCGCTGGAATACCCCAGCGCCACATAGCGGATCGCGCCGTCCGGCCCCAGCACGAAGGCGGCGGGCACGCCGCGAATGCCGTAGCGGGCCGCCGCCTCTCCGTCTTCGTCGAGCAGCACCGGCTGGACGATGCCGCGCTCCTGCAGGAAACGGCCGACCGCGACGGCATCGCCGGACTGCAAGGCCACCGTGATCAGCGGCACGTCGCCGGCCAAGGCGTCGATATTGTGCTGCATGGCTTTGCACACGCCGCACCAAGTGGCCCAGAAATAGACCAGGGCCGGCTTGCCTCGCAGTTGCGCCAAATCGAAGAACCGGCCGGACACGATCGCGCCGGACAAAGGCGGCGCCAAGCCCTGCGCCACGTCGCGCCCCCGGTAGGCCTGCACCGCCAGAGCGGCCGCCAGGATCAAGGCATAGGGCCAGAGGCCGCGCGGAACCTTCACGGCCTCAACGGGGCTTGGGCAGCGCCGCCATCAGTGCGTGGCCGTGCTGCTTGAGCCAGCGGCGTTGCTCGCGGTACTGGGGCAAATGATCCTCCACCAAATCCCAAAACGGCTTGGCGTGGTTGCGGTGGCGCAAATGGCACAGCTCGTGGACCACCACATACTCCAGCACCGGCGGCGGAGCCAGGATCAATCGCCAGTTGATATTGATGTCGCCGCGCGGGCCGCAACTGCCCCAGCGGGTTTTCTGGTCGCGCACGGCGATGCTGCGGGGGTGCAGGCCGTGGCGAACCGCGTGGTGCTGCACCATGCGGCGGGTGTGGTCGGCCACTTGGCGGCGATACCAGGCTTCCAGCTTGTCCCGCACCAAAGCCTGGCGGGCGTCCGCCGCCAGGCCGCCGGGCACGCTGACGCGAAAATGCCGATCGAAAGCCACCCGCCCGCCCCGCTGGCCGGCTTGTTCGACCACGGTGAGGGGAAAGTGCTCGCCCTGGAACGGCAGGCTGGCCCCATCGGCCAACGCCGGTTCCCCGCCGCCGGCGCGAGCGGCCAGTTCCGCCTGCTTGCCCAGGGCCCATTGCCAATGGTCGGCGACAAACGCCTGCAACTGCGCCGCCGGCATCCCCTGCGGCACCACCACCTCGATCCGGTCGTGATAAACGGAGATGCGCGCCCGCTTGGCGCGGGCGCTGCGGCGCAGGCGATAAGTCCCGTCCGACGGCTGCTCCGGCGCTTGCGGCGACCGGTTGCGCAAAGACCGCAAGAATGCGTCTAACAAACCCCACCGTCCTTGCTTATGGTCAGCACTTCCAACTCCTTGTCGCCCATTGGCCGTTTCCAGCAGACCTCGTCGCCCACCTCGGCATCCATCAGCGCCGCCGCCAGGGGAGAAACCCAACTGATTTTGCCTTGGGCGGCGTCGGCCTCGTCTTCGCCGACGATGGCGAACGTTTCAACCGCGCCCGCCCGGTCGCGCACGGCCACCGTCGCGCCGAAATGCACTTTGTCGTCGGGCTGGGTTTCCGGCCTGACCAATACCGCGCGCTCCAAGCGCTCTTCATAAAAACGCAGATCGCGCTCCACCCGCTTGAGCTGCTGCCGGTCGGCCATGTCGTCGCTGCCCGACAACAAGGACTTGCGCGTCGCCAATTCGCGCAAACGCTGCTGCAGCAGGCGAAATCCTGCGGGCGTGACATAATTGACGTGGGGACTTTGCGGACGTGGCGGCAAATCATCGGCGTCGTCGCCGTCGGTTTCTTTAACGAATGCGCGGCTCATGGGCGTGGCTAGGGCTCCTGGCTGTATGACGTGCGTTTGGGGAGGATGCCCGCCATTTTCCGGCCATCGGAGCGCGAGCGCAAACCGGGCCAAGCCGCTGCGGGGCTGCGAATCGTTCCGAATCAGGGGATTCTGATATGATTGCCCGCCCGTCACTGGGCGTTGTTTATAAAGCATCGACACCACTGAGCCATGAACTTCCTGATCGGACGCCAGCCCATTTTTGACCGCCAACGCAGAATTTTCGCCTACGAATTACTGTTTCGCGGCGAACGAGGCGACGGCACCCTGGCCAGCAACCAAGTCATCCTCGACGCGCTGCTGCAGTTCGGTCTTCCCCGCGTCGTGGGAGACAGCAAAGCCTTTATCAACTTCACCCGGAACAATCTGCTGGAGGGCACGGCGTCCCTGCTGCCCAAGGAGCGGGTGGTGATCGAGATACTGGAAGACGTGGAAGTGGACGACGCGCTGGTGGCGGCGGTTCAGGGCTTGCGGGAAGAAGGCTATACCATCGCCCTGGACGACTTCGCCTACAACGACCGCTGGTTGCCGCTGCTGCCGCTGGCCCATATCGTCAAGCTCGACGCCTTGGCCGAAACGCCGGAGACCCTGGCGAACAACGTGGCCAAATTGCGCCCCTACAACCTCAAGCTGCTGGCGGAAAAAATCGAAAACGAGGAACAGCACCGGCTGTACGCGGAGCTGGGCTGCGAGTATTTCCAAGGTTATTACCTCGAGCGCCCGAAGCTGGTCAGCGGCAAGCGGGTGGACGGCGCCAAGCACGCGGCGCTGATGCTGCTGGCGGAAATCAACAAGCCCGACGCCGACTTCGACGCCATCTGCAAGATCATCGCCCGCGACGTAGGCCTCAGCTACAAACTGCTGCGCTACATCAATTCGTCCTATTTCAACTTTGCCGGCAAAGTGGACTCCATCAGCCGCGCGGTGATGCTGCTGGGCTTGGTCGAATTGCGGCGCTGGGCCAGCCTCATCGCCCTTTCGCAGGCCGTCGGCACTCAAGGCGAAGACATGCTGCGCACCGCCCTGACCCGGGCGAAAATGTGCGATGATTTGTCCAAATCCGTCGGCATGGCCGATTCGGAATCCCATTTCCTCGCCGGCCTGATGTCGGTATTGGATCGTTTGCTGGAGATGCCCATGGACGAAGTGCTGCAGGGACTGCCGCTCACGGATACGCTGCTGGCCGCGCTGTTGCGCCAGGAAGGCGATCTGGGCGAAGCGATCCTCTGCGCGGATGCCTACGAACGCTGGGACATGAAAGGAATACGCTACAAAAACCTCGACCCTGGCTTGATCGGCAAAACCTTCCTCGAAGGCCTCGCCTGGGCCAACACGGTAGTCGCCGGCATAAAATCCAGCGCCTGATCCCCACCCGACTCACTGCCTTACCAAGGGTCCGTCCCATGAGCGACTCCCTAACCCAGCAAACCATCGCCTTAGCCGGCCTGGCCCAGTCCGCCTGCCTGGTGCAGCAAATCGCCCGGCGCGGCCAGGCCGACGACGCCGCCATGGCGGCCAGCCTGGCCAGCCTCTTCAAAATCGATGCGAAAGATGCGCCCGACGTATTCGGCGGCCTCGGCGGCATACAACTGGGCTTACGCCAACTGCTGAAACAGTTGGGCGGCCCGGGCATGGATCCCGAGCAAGCCGGCTACGCGGCCACGTTGCTGATCCTGGAGCGCAAATTCATGGCCGACTCGGCCATGGTGGACGCCGTGCGCGACGGCGTCGAACGCATCGCGCTCAAAGCGGAACACAGCCCGTCCATACTGGACGACAGCGTGGTGGCGGAATTGGCCGGGCTCTACCAGCAAACCATCAGCACCTTGCTGCCGAAGGTGATGGTGGGCGGCGAACCGGGGTATTTGCGCCAAACGCGCAATACCGACCACATCCGCGCCCTGCTGCTGGCCGGCATACGCTCCGCCGTGCTGTGGCGCCAAAGCGGCGGCAACCGCTGGAAGCTGTTTTTCCAGCGCCGCCGCGTTCTCGACACGGCGGTCTCGCTGCTGGCGCGCGCTTAAAACCGGCGCCGTCCGATTTTTGACGGACGCGCACCAGCCGCGTCAATCGTACTTCAGGTACTTGAAGCGCGGGTCATCCGGCGTTCCTTCCAACACGCCGCCGCTTTCCTCCGCCGGCCGCCATTGCAGCACCGCCTCGATTTTGCGCGCCAAGGCGAAATCCCGATCGGTAACCCCCTTGGCCGAATGGGTGGTCAACTTGACGACGACAAAAGCGTAGGAAACGGCCAAATCGGGATGGTGCCAAGCGGCTTCCGCCAAATGGCCGACGGTGTTCACCGCCATCAGGCTGGCCTTCCAACCGGAAGTTTTGTACTTGCGGCGAATCCAACCGTTTTCGTAATACCAGTGGGGCAGCTCCGCCTGTAACTTCGCGCGGATTTCCTCTTCGCCGTAGGTTTTCAACGATGCATCGCTCATGGCGCCTCCTCAAGTCGGACAGGGGTGACTGCGCATGACCAGCCGCAACGGCGAGGCGCAACGGCGCCCCGATAAAGAGACTGGCACGCTCTCTGCTAATAGAAAAACCGCCGTCCGCCGGCAACGCCGGCGTATAGCCCCAAAGCAGCGCCGAGCCGGCTCCGGCGGCCCTTTGGCGCAGGCGTTCGGCTTTTGACGCTATAGTCAAAACTCGGTATAAAACACAGCATAATAACTAACAAGTCCGCGGGAGCGTCGTATCCATGAAAGAGTTCATCAACAACTTGCCCCTCCGCAAGCAAATGTTCGGCCTGGCGGGCGTCGGCGTCATCGGCATTGCGGCGGTAACCGTGGTGCAGCTGTACCTGAGCGACGCGCCGTTCAGCCTCGCCTCGCCGCCGCTGTGGATCGGCATCGCCGGCGACCTGTTGCTGATTTGGCTGGCCTTCTACATGGGCGACAACGCCGCCAAGCGCGCCGAACACCTGGTCAACGCCCTCACCGCCCTGGCCGACGGCGATTTGACGGCGGCCACCCCGCTGGCCGGCAAGGACGACTTCTCCTGGATGGCCTGGAAACTGTCCACCGCGCAAAAAGCGCTGGTCAACATGATGAAGGAAATCCTCACCAGCGCCGAACAATTGGCGCAGGCCTCGCAACAGCTGTCCGGCATCACCGAAAGCAGCCGCGAGCGGGTCAACAACCAGAACATGCAGACCGAACAAGTGGCGGCGGCCATGAACGAAATGTCCACCGCCGTGCAGGAAGTGGCCCATAACGCCGCCAACGCCGCCTCCGCCGCCCAGGAAGCCGACCAACAAGCCCGCAGCGGCTTCCAGGTGGTGAAAGACGCCATCGCCAGCATCAACATCCTGGCCAACGAAGTGGAGCGCACCGGCGAAGCCATCAGCCGCCTGAAGGAAGACAGCGTCAGCATCGGCGCCGTATTGGACGTGATCCGCAACATCGCCGAACAAACCAACCTGCTGGCCCTCAACGCCGCCATCGAAGCGGCCCGCGCCGGCGAACAAGGCCGCGGCTTCGCCGTGGTGGCCGACGAAGTCCGCACCCTGGCCAGCCGTACCCAGCAGTCCACCCAGGAAATCCAGGGCATGATCGAGCGCCTGCAAGCCGGCGCCAACGAAGCGGTGAACGCCATGTCCAAAGGCAGCTCCAGCGCCAAGGACAGCGTGCAGCAGGCGACCCACGCCGGCAAGTCGCTGGAAACGATCAACCACATGATCGACAGCATCAAGGACATGAACACGCAGATCGCCACGGCGGCGGAAGAGCAAAGCATCACCGCCGACGAAATCAACCGCAGCGTGGTCAGCATCAGCGAAATCTCCCACGACACCGCCCAGGCCGCCAGCCAGACCGCCTCGTCCAGCGAACAGCTGGCCGAACTGGCCACCCACCTGCGCGGCCAAGTGACGCGCTTCCGCATCAAGAAATAACCACCGCGCTCCCGCGCACGATCGACGCCGCCCGGCCGCAAGGCTAGGCGGCGTTTTTTTGTGCCGGCGGCGGCCTACGTGCGCCTGCACTCACCCATACGGCGGCGCACCGACTCCAGGCCAGTTGGCGCATTGACACCGATTTAGGAGCGGCGTAGATTCGGAACGGGAGCAACTTCCGGGCCTTTGCCTCGCTAACTGGCCCGCTAAAATGCGGCGACAAGCTGTCGCCGACACCCGACAAGATAAAAGGAGTCATCTTGGTATCGCCAAGGCCGGTAGCAAAAATTGAAACCGAAGAGCCAACCACTCGGTTGGCCGTGCTAATTGACGCCGACAATGCACAAGCGTCGGTCATTGAAGGCTTACTCGCTGAAATCGCAAGGTTTGGAGAAGCAACCGTAAGGCGCATATACGGCGACTTCACCGCACCGACCAGCGCATCGTGGAAGAAGGTGCTGCAGCGTCATGCAATCAAGCCTATTCAACAGTTTGCGTACACAACCGGAAAAAACGCCACGGACAGCACGCTGATTATTGACGCGATGGACTTGCTGTATACGCGCAAATTCGACGGCTTTTGCCTAGTCACCAGCGATAGCGACTTCACCGGCTTGGCAATGCGATTACGCGAAGAAGGACTTACCGTTCTAGGGTTTGGCGAAAACAAGACGCCCGAGGCGTTCCGCAACGCTTGCCACAAATTCGTGTTTACCGAAGTGCTTCGCCCTGACTCACAGACGGAGTCCGTCCCCCCGTCGTCCGCGACCGAAAACGCGCATCCCCCCATCCAGCCTTCAACGCCTCCCCAAGCAACGGAGCCCAAACCCAAATTCCCCAAAAGGTTTGTCGTGACGGCGCTTGAGCAATCGGTCGACGACACCGGATGGGCCAATCTCGGCACCTTCGGAAGCTACCTGACCAAGCTACAACCCGACTTCGATCCCAGGCTTTACGGTTACAAAAAGCTTTCCGACCTAGTCAAGGCGAACACCACCCTCTTTGCAATAGAAGAACGGACGGTACCGGGCTCAAACCACAAGGCGCTATACCTTCGCGCCAAAAACCAAGCGCAACGCGACGACAAAGGCAAGTGAGCCAATGCCAAGCGTCAAAAACGTCCCTGGCCCCTATCGTTTTTTCTTTTACAGTTTCGATTGCGGCGAACCCAGGCACGTTCATGTGCAGCGGGATAAACTGATCTGCAAATTTTGGCTGGCCCCCATTAGCCTAGGGAAAAACGGCGGGTTTTCCCCAAGAGAACTCAACACCATTCGCAAACTCGTTGAAACCCATCTACCTCAAATATTGGAGGCATGGCATGAACACTGCGGTTAACGCCATAGAGCCACGGCTCCTAAATGTCCAGGTTACCGAAGACGAAATCGTCGCTCGCTTGGTCGATGGACGCACCATCAGCGTCCCTTTGGCTTGGTCGTGGCGCCTATCGGAAGCCTCGGAAGAACAGCGGCGGAACTTTGAAATCCTCGGCGACGGCCAAGGCATCCACTGGCCCGAACTGGATGAAGACATCAGCGTGGAAGGCATGCTGCACGGCTCGCCTGGCCGCCGCCCGCCGTCCGCGACAGAACAAGCGGCTTAACCCCGCCCCGCCAATCGCACCGCCCAAGCAATATCCGCCGCCTGGCGGTTTTCCTTCACGTCGTGCACACGAAAAATCCGCGCGCCGGCCATGACGCCCAGGGCGGTGGTGGCCACCGTGGCCGGCACCAGTTCGGCCGGGGTTTCCACTTGGCAGATGGCGCCCATGAAGCGCTTGCGGCTGGTGCCCAGCAGCACCGGGTAGCCGCTGGCGGCGAAGCGATCCAAAGCGGCCAGCAGTTCCAAATTATCCTGGCGGCGCTTGCCGAAGCCGATGCCGGGATCGATCACCAGATGCTCCCGCGCCACGCCGGCCTGTTCCGCCCGCGCCGCCCGCTCCAGCAGGAAAGCCAACACCTCGTCCACCACCGCTTCGTAATGGGGAGCCTCCTGCATGGTCTTGGGATCGCCCTGCATGTGCATCAGGCAATAGGGCACGCCGCGCCGGGCCGCCAACTCGAACATGCCGTCGTCGTCGCGGCCGGCCGCCACGTCGTTGACCATGTCCGCGCCGGCGTCCAGGGCGGCCTCCGCCACGGCGGCGCGGGTGGTGTCGACACTGACGGCACAGTCCGGCAACGCCGCGCGCAAGGCGGCGACCACCGGGGCCACCCGGGCGATCTGTTCCGCCGCCGGCACCGGCTCCGATCCGGGCCGGGTGGACTCGCCGCCCACGTCGATGATGTCCGCGCCTTCCGCCAGCATGCGTCTGGCTTGGGCCAGGGCCGCGTCCGGATGGAAGTGAAGGCCGCCGTCGGAAAAACTGTCCGGCGTGACATTGAGTATGCCCATAATCAAGGGGCGGTGGGATTGCAGCAGGGCCAATACGCGATTCATAAGGGTTTCGGCGGGGAAAATGGGCATTTTACAACGGCGCCCACCGCTCGCCCCGCCCTGTCGAAGGCCGGCCGGCCTTTTCTGCTAAAATCCCACCATCCATCCCCACCCCTTCCCCCCATGGCCGAACACATCCTGTTCCTCACCGGCAAGCTGGCGGAGCGTCAATTGCGCCACGTGCTGGAAACCATGCGGCCGGAGTTCGCCTACACGGTGCACCAACTGGGGCTGAAAGTGGCCGCCTTGATGACGGCGGACATGATCCAACGCCGCTTGAAAGACACGTTCGGCGCCGACTGGGTGATGGTGCCGGGCCGCTGCCGCGGCGACCTGGAGGCCTTGAGCGATGCCATGGGTATCCGCTTCGTGCGCGGCCCGGAAGAGCTGAAAGACTTGCCGGCCTATTTCGGCAAGGCGCGACAGAAGCCCGACCTCAGCCACTACGAAGTCGCCATTTTCGCCGAGATCACCGACGCCCCCCATTTGGACATCGACGCCATCCTGCGCCAGGCGCGGGATTATCGGCAAGACGGCGCCGACGTGATCGACCTGGGCTGCTTGCCCAGCACGCCCTTCCCGCACATGGAGCAGGCCATCGCCGCCCTGAAGGCGGAGGGCTTCAAAGTCAGCCTGGACTCCCTGGAAAACGACGACCTGCTGCGCGGCGGCAAAGCCGGGGCGGACTTCCTGCTCAGCCTGCACGAAGACAGCCTGTGGATCGCCGATGAAGTGGCCTCCACCCCCATCCTCATTCCGGCCAAACACGGCGACCTGGACTCCCTCGACCGAGCCATAGCCGCCCTGGACGCCAAGGGCCGCGACTATCTAGTGGACCCGATCCTCGACCCCATCCATTTCGGCTTCACCGACTCCCTGGCGCGCTACCACGAGACGCGCCGCCGCCACCCGCAAGCGAAAATCCTCATGGGCGTGGGCAACCTCACCGAACTGACCCACGCCGACACCGCCGGCATGAACGCCCTGCTGCTGGGCGTGTGCTCCGAGTTGAACGTGTCCGCCATCCTCGCCACCCAGGTCAGCCAGCACGCCCGCAAGGCGGTGGCCGAGGCCGACGCGGCGCGGCGCATCATGCACGCGGCGCACCGACTGGGCACCCTGCCCAAGCACATCGACGACCGCCTGATGGCCCTGCACGAGCCGGCGCCGTTTCCCTACAGCCCGGACGAGATCGCCGAATTGCAGCGGGACATCCACGACCCCAGCTACCGGATACAGATCAGCAACGCCGGCCTACACATCTTCAACCGCGACGGCCTGCACACCGCCGCCAGCCCTTTCGAGCTGTTCCCCAAGCTGGGGGTCGAAAACGACGGCGGCCATGCTTTTTACCTGGGCGTAGAACTGGCGCGGGCGGAAGTGGCCTGGCAGCTGGGCAAGCGCTACGCCCAGGACGAACCCTTGCGCTGGGGTTGCGCCGTCAGGCCGGCCGAAGAACAGGTCGATCCCCATGCCTACAAGCCGGCGGGCAGCACTTTGCAGAAAAAGCACGAAACGGAAGCGGACCAACAACCCCCTCTCCCTACGGGAGAGGGTTAGGGTGAGGGGTGTAAACAAGCATGGCCGCAACAAAGAACACGCTTCTTTAGTCCCCCTCACCCCAGCCCCAACCCTCGCTTCGCTCTCCCGCGGGGAGAGGGAGCAAGAAGAACTAGCCTACTGAAACAAATGATCCTCGAAACCCTGGTCACCACCGTCTCGCCGCAAGGCGTGCCCCACATCGCCCCCATGGGCGTGCATGTGGAGGGCGACGGCCTCATCATCCTGCCGTTCAAGCCCTCCACCACCTTGGATAACCTGCTGGCCACCCGCCAGGCGGTGATCAACCGCTGCGACGACGTGCGCATCTTCGCCGGCTGCCTCACCGGCCGGCGCGATTGGCCGCTGGTTGCGGCGGACCGCGTCCAGGCGCCGCGCCTGGCGGATTGCCTCAGCCATGCGGAGGTGCAGCTGGCGCGGGTGGAAGACGACGAACTGCGCCCCAAGCTGTATTGCCGCACCGTGCACGAAGCCAGCCACAAGCCGTTCCAGGGCTACAACCGCGCCCAGTTCGCCGTGCTGGAAGCGGCCATCCTGGTGAGCCGTCTGCACATGCTGCCCCTGGCGAAAATCGAAGGGGAACTGCACTACCTGAAAACCGCCCTGGAAAAAACGGCCGGTGAAAGGGAACAGGAAGCCTGGCAATGGCTGATGGATGCCGTCAACGAATTCAAGCGCAACCAATCCGCCGAGGAGGAATGCCCGTGACCGGGATGCTGGCCAGCGTCACCAATTTGGAGGAAGCCCGCCTGGCACTGCAAGGCGGCGCCGACATCATCGATTTGAAAAACCCCGTCGCCGGCGCCCTGGGCGCCTTGCAACACGACGCGGTGCGGCGCATCGTGCGGGAGCTGCAGGGCGGGAAGCCCATCAGCGCCACCGTGGGCGACCTGCCCATGGAACCGCAACGGCTGGCGCAAGCCGTACAGGCCATGGGCGATACCGGGGTGGATTACGTGAAGATCGGCTTCTTTGCCGGCGGCGACCGGCAAGGCTGCCTGGACGCGCTGCGCCCCTTGGCCGACGAGCGGCGCCTGATCGCCGTGCTGTTCGCCGACCAGCAACCCGACTTCGCCTGGATCGAAGCCATCGCCGCCGCCGGCTTCGCCGGCGCCATGCTGGACACGGCGAACAAGGGCCATGGCGGCTTGCGCCAAGTCATGGCGCCGACGCGCCTGGCGGAATTCGTCGACACGACCCGAAGCCACCGCTTGCTGTGCGGCCTGGCCGGCTCCTTGCGCGCCGAGGACATCGCCCATTTGCTGCCCTTGCGGCCGGACTACCTGGGTTTCCGCGGCGCGCTATGCGAACAGCGCCGGCGCACGGCGAGCCTGGACTCGGAGGCCCTGGCCCGCGTACGCGGACAAATGGAAAATCCGTCCCCGGCTTTCGCCCAGGGCCGGGCCACCGCCTAGGAACGCAGGTTGTAACCCACTTCTTCGTGCAGGGCGATGTCCAAACCCTGCACTTCCTCGTCCTCGGCGACACGCAGGCCGATGACGCAATCCAGCAGTTTCAGCGCGCCGTAGGACACCGCCCCGCTCCACAGCGCCGTCACCACCACGCCCAGCACCTGCACGCCCAATTGGGAAAGGATGGTGGCGCCGTCCGGCAGGCCCATGCCGCCCCAGGACGGCGCGGCGAACACGGCGGTGAGGATGGTGCCCATGGCGCCGCCGACGCCGTGCACCGGGAACACGTCCAGGGAATCGTCGATTTTCCACACCCGCTTTACCGTCAAGGTGGCGGCGTAGCACACGCCGCCGGCCAGTGCGCCGATGAACACCGCGCCCAGCGGCCCGACGTAACCGGAAGCGGGGGTAATGGTGCCCAGGCCGGCCACCATGCCGGTGACGATGCCCAGCACGCTGGGCTTGCCGTAGCGCACCCATTCGATGGCCATCCACACCATGGCCCCGGCCGCCGCGCCCATGTGAGTCACCAGCATGGTCATGCCGGCTGCGCCGTTGGCCGCCAAGGCGCTGCCGGCGTTGAAGCCGAACCAGCCGACCCACAGCATGCCGGCGCCGGTCACCGTCATGGTCAGGTTATGGGGAGGCATGGCCACCTGGGGAAAGCCCTTGCGGCGGCCCAGCACCAGCGCCGCCACCAGTGAGGCGATGCCGGCGTTGACGTGCACTACCGTGCCGCCGGCGAAATCCAAAAAGCTTTTGTCCGCCAGCCAGCCGCCGCCCCAAGCCCAATGGCACACCGGCGTATAGGAGAACACCAGCCACAATACGCAAAACCACAAGGTGGCGGAGAACTTCATGCGCTCGGCGAAGCCGCCCACAATCAGCGCCGGGCTGATGATGGCGAAGGTAAGCTGATACATGATGAAAACGGTTTCCGGCAGATTGCTGCTGACGCTGTCGCGGCCCAGGCCGGCGAAAAACACCCGCGAAGCGCCGCCGATCCAGCCGTCCCAAGCCCCGCCGTCGGTGAAAGCGACGCTGTACACACCGGCGATCCACAGCAAGCTCACGAGCCCGGTGAGGGCGAAACACTGCATCAACACGGACAAGACGTTCTTGCCGCGCACCAAGCCGCCATAAAACAAGGACAAGCCGGGGATGTTCATGAACAGCACCAAAGCGGTGGAAGTTAGCATCCAGGCGGTATTGCCCGAATCCAACTCCGCCGCGCCGGCCGGCAAAGGCAAGCCCGCCGACAAAATCGCTCCCCAGAAACCGTATTTCCTCAAACCCAACCGCCAGTTATTTGCTTTCGCCATCGCCGACACGCCCCTTAACAGTGCAAAAAACGCCAATCCAAGCAGGACCCAGCGCTATTGCAAGCTTCCTGCCATGCGCCTTTTTGGCGCTTTTCAGCCCTATCCCGGCACATCCGGCGCGCCAGCATTGTGCACAAGCACCGACATGAGGCACGCCGCCGTTTTCCGCCGCTCCCTTCAGTCGTAACTAATGCCGCCACCGGCAAAATCGGCTAGTATTGGCGGCCATCGCCACAATCGGGGGATAGATCCATGGGCATCGGCATTTGGGAACTGGTTTTATTGTTGTTGATCGTGCTGGTGCTGTTCGGCACCAAGAAGCTGGGCACCATCGGCTCCGATTTGGGCAGCGCCATCAAGGGTTTCCGCAAAGCCATCAGCGACGACGACGGCGCCGCAGCGCCGCCGAAAAAAACCGAAACCGAAGCCAAGGACGATTGACCTTGCCCCGCTCGGCATAACCCGCCGTGTTCGACGTCGGCTTTTGGGAAGTGGTTCTGGTGGGACTGGTGGCGCTGTTGGCGTTCGGCCCCAAGGAACTGCCGCGCCTGGTGCGCGACACCGTGCGAGTGATGCGCAGCCTACGCGCCGCCGCCGCCGCGGCCGGCGACGAACTGCGCCGCGAGCTGCGGCTGGACGAACTGGACCACCCGCCGCAAGCCGGCTCCGCCCTGGGGCAGATCAAGGATCTGGTCAACGAAATCCGTCAACCGTTGCCGCCGCCGAACACCGCCGCCAGCCGGCCGACCCCAGACCAAGACGACGAGCACGCCTGAGCCGATGCCCCAGGAAGAGTTGGAACAGCCCTTCATCGCCCATTTGGTGGAGCTGCGCGACCGGCTGCTGAAAGCCGCGCTGATGATTTTGCTGGTTTTCGCCGCCCTCACCTTCGTCGCCAACGACCTTTACAGCTACCTGGCCGGCCCGTTGCTGAGCCACATGCCCGCCGGCAGCCAGATGATCGCCACCGACGTGGCCTCTCCCTTCCTCGCGCCGCTCAAGCTGGCGCTGGTGGCCGCCATCTTCATCACCATGCCGTTCAGCCTGTACCAAGCCTGGGCTTTCGTCGCCCCGGGCCTGTACGGCCACGAAAAACGCCTGCTGGCGCCCCTATTGCTGGCCAGCACCGTGCTGTTTTACACCGGCATGGCCTTCGCCTACTACGTGGTGTTCCCGGTCATTTTCGCCTTCCTCACCGCCACCGCCCCGGTCGGCGTGGCGGTGATGACCGACATCGGCAAATACATGGACTTCGTCCTCACCCTGTTTTTCGCCTTCGGCGCCGCCTTCGAGGTGCCCATCGTGGCCCTGCTGCTGGTATGGAGCGGCTTGGTCACCGCCCAAGGCCTGGCCGAGAAAAGGCCCTACGTCATCGTGGCGGCCTTCGTCATCGGCGCGGTGCTGACCCCGCCGGACGTGGTGTCGCAAACCCTGCTGGCGGTGCCCATGTGGCTGCTGTTCGAGGCCGGCCTGCTGGCGGCGCGCTGGCTGCCGGGACGCGGCAGCGAGGTTAAGGCGCCATGACGCTGTCCCGCTTGTTCAGCCCGCGCACGGCCATTTTCCTGCACGACCTGTTCATGGTGCCCCTAGCCTGGCTGGGCGCCTACTGGCTGCGCTTCAACCTGGACCCCATCCCGGTCGACATCTGGGACGACGCCTTGCTGTACCTGCCGGGAGTCATGCTGCTGCAAGCCGCCATCTTTCGCGTCTTCGGCTTTTACCGGGGACTGTGGCGCTTCGCCTCCATCCTCGACCTGGTGAAAATCGCCAAGGCGGTAAGCAGCGGCACCCTCGCCATCACCGTAGGCCTGATGCTGTACAACCGTTTCGCCGGCGTACCGCGCTCGGTGATTCCGCTCTACGCCATCCTGCTGCTCATGCTGCTGTGCGCGCCGCGCTTCCTGTTCCGCCTGCGGCAAGATCGGCGCATCCTCACCGGCACGGGCCAACGCGCGCTCATCGTCGGCGCCGGCAAGGCGGGGGAAATGCTGGCGCGCGATCTGTTGCGCGAACGGGGCGCGGCCTACGTGCCGGTGGCCCTGGTGGACGACGACCCGGCGAAAGCCGGCTGGGAGGTGCACAACATCCGCGTCTACGGCGACTGCGGACGCATCCCGCGGCTGGTGAGCAAGCTGCAAATCGACGTGCTGCTCATCGCCGTCCCCTCGGCCAATCCCAAACAAATGCGCCGCATCGTGGAAATCTGCGAAGCCACCGAACTGCCGGTGCTAACCCTGCCGTCCGTCACGGACATCCTCTCCGGCCAAGTGACCAAGGAAACGCTGCGCGACGTCTCCATCGAAGACCTGCTCGGCCGCAGCCCCGTCAAGCTGGACTGGAACGCCATGCGCAGCCATATGCAGGGCAAGCGGGTGCTGGTCAGCGGCGGCGGCGGCTCCATCGGCTCGGAGCTGTGCCAGCAACTGGCGCAGTTGCCCATCGCGGAACTGGTGGTATTCGAAAAATGCGAATACAACCTGTACCGCATCGAAATGGAGCTGTCCCGGCTCCACCCCGAACTGGCCATCCACGCCATACTCGGCGACGTGGCCGACGCCGCCGCGGTGGAGCACGCCCTGGTTCGACACAAGCCGGACCTGATCTTCCACGCCGCCGCGTATAAACACGTGCCGTTGCTGGAAACCCAGGTGCGGGAAGCGGCCCACAACAACGTGCTGGGCACCCGCCGCCTGGCCGAAGCCGCCCTGGCCCACGGCGTGGACGAATTCGTGCTGATTTCCACCGACAAGGCGGTGCGCCCCAGCAACATCATGGGCGCCAGCAAACGGGCCGCCGAACTGCTATGCCAAAGCCTCAACGGCCTCGGCGCCACCCGCTTCATCACCGTGCGCTTCGGCAACGTGCTGGGCTCCGCCGGCAGCGTCGTTCCGCTGTTTCGCGAACAAATCCAGGCGGGCGGCCCCATCACCGTCACCCATCCGGACGTCACCCGCTACTTCATGACCATCCCGGAGGCCTGCCAGCTCATCATGCAGGCGGCGGCGGTGGGCCAAGGCGGCGAGGTGTTCGTGCTGGACATGGGCGACCCCATCAAAATCGCCTACTTGGCCGAGCAAATGATCCGTCTCAGCGGCAAGCGCCCCGGCACGGATATCGGAATCCGCTACGTCGGCCTGCGTCCCGGCGAGAAACTCTACGAAGAACTATTCTTGGACGAAGAGCGCCCCATGCCCACGCCCCACGCCAAGCTGCTGCTGGCCCGCTCGGGGCATCATTGGGACTGGCAGGAGCTGAGCGCCATGCTGAACCGCTTGGCCGAGGCCTGCAACCGCTTCGACGACGCCCAGACATTGACCCTACTGAAAACCCTGGTGCCCGAATACCATAACGCCGCCGACCCCATCCCTTCCCACTAAATCCCCTCTGGACCACCATGGAAACCGTCGACACCGCAGACATAGACCGCTACTTGGCCGAAGACCTCGGCAACGGCGACCTCACCGCCGCCATCGTACCCGAAGCGGAATGGGCCGAAGCCAGCGTCATCACCCGCGAAGCCATGGTGCTGTGCGGCAGCGACTGGTTCGACGCCGTGTTCCAGCGGCTCGATTGCCACGACACCATCGCTTGGCGCTACGAGGACGGCGACTACGTGGAGGCGGGCAGCTATTTGTGCGAGCTGGAAGGCCCGGCCCGCAGCCTGCTCACCGGCGAGCGCACCGCCCTCAACCTGCTGCAAACCCTGTCCGCCACCGCCACCCTGGCGCGCCGGTATGCCGAGGCGGTCAAAGGCACCGGCTGCACCGTGCTGGACACCCGCAAGACCCTGCCCGGCCTGCGCCGCGCGCAAAAATACGCCGTCCGCTGCGGCGGCTGCGCCAACCACCGCATGGGCCTGGACGACGGCATCCTCATCAAGGAAAACCACATCGCCGCCGCCGGCTCCATCACCGCCGCCGTCAAGGCCGCCGAGGCCCTCAACGCCGGCGTCACCATCGAAGTGGAAGTGGAACGCCTCGACCAACTGGAAGAAGCCCTCGCGGCCGGAACCGGGCGCATCCTGCTGGACAACTTCAGCCTGGACGCCATGAGGCAAGCCGTCGCCCTCAATGCCGGCCGCGCCAAACTGGAAGTCTCCGGCAACGTGGATCTGGACAACATCCGCGCCATCGCCGAAACCGGCGTGGACTACATCTCGGTGGGCGCGCTCACCAAGCACGTGCGGGCGGTGGATTTGTCGATGCGGATTACGTTGGTGAAGGAATAACTCACCTGTATCGAAATGTCGGGCGGGTTTCATGCCGGGCTGCCGATGCCCGGCATCGTTCGGATAAATGCGAATTTGCTCCCGGCAAATTTGCGGTGCGCTGAGCGAGGACCTCCGCACAACCACGGCGCAGCAGGCGCGCCGTTATTCAGCGCCCATCGCCCAGCCTTACCTTGGACAAAAGCATCGCCTGGGTTTCAAGCACCCGGGCGAAGGCGGCATAAATCCGCGCGGACGTTGCGAATATCGCCTCCGGCGCTTCGTCCAATACCATTTTCAACGCCCAACTCAACGTGCAGAACACCGGCTGCAACACGCCTCCGCTCTCCGCCAGCACTTCGAAACCGGCCTCTTTTTCCTGTATTCGGACCAGCAATTCGGCCAGTTCCTGATGCCTCGACGGGTTCATAAGCATCTCGGCTCCCTGCATAAAGCTTTCCGCAATGGAAGCCAGCTCCCGTTCGCTGCGTTGCGTGAGGTGTATCATCGCCTCGACATCCCCATCGACAGCAGCGAAAGCGCTGCCGACGTTATTGCCGATTTCCGCAATGCCGCGCTCCAAAATCGTATAACCGCCCATGCCCGCGACCAGCGCATACCGCAACAACTCGATATAAAACGCCTCTTGGCTCGCCGCCCCCCTGAAAAGCGGACGGAAGCCGATTCCGCCCACGCCGTCGCATTGTTCGGAAAAGAGGTATGACACATAAAACGCTAAGGGCACGCCTTGCGCCGCGGTTTTTTCCGCCAGCGCCTCGCCGCTAACCGAGCCCTCCATGTACCCGAACAGCGCCATCACCGATTCCGGCGAAATATCCGCACCGCCATAACCGCCGCCGAGCGCCGTCTGCATGATGTAATTGCCGCCGCTATAGGGCGAAGTCTCCCGGAAATACGCCTCCTCGCCGCAACTGATATAAAGCACCGGCGTTCCCACCGCCGCCGCCATGTGGATGGTCCCGGTATCGTGGGAAATCAATATCCGGCACTTTTTCAACAGGCCCGCGGCTTGCGCGACGGTTGTCTTGCCGCACATATTCAAGGGCTTTACCGCGCAAAGGGAATAAACCCTCTCGCACAGCGCCCTATCCGCGCCGCCCCCGACCAGCACGGTCTTATACCCTTCCGCGCTCAGCCGATCGGACAACGCCGCAAAATGCTCCGCCGGCCATGCCTTCGCGTAGCTGCTCGCCCCGGGACTTAAAGCCACCAGGCCTTCTTCTATCTCCACCGCCTCGCAGTTTATGTAGGGCAGCGTTACGCCGCTGCCGACCGCACCGGCGCAGCCCTTATACAGGTCGAGGAGATGAATCCGGTTTTCGTTCCTGAAGCCGTGGACGAAGGCCACCAGGTAAATATTCCACAGATCGAGAAAAAACCGCCGCCCATCCGGCGCCATCACGCCGCCGTGTTTTTCCGGCGCGTCCAGCTGCGTGTTGAGCCATAGGCTGAAGGCGTCGTGGGCAAGGTTATAGACCACGTCATAGCCCGACAGCCGTCTTATCTCCTCCCTCAGCCCGCCGTCCAACAACAGCGCGTCGTCGATGCCTTCGCCGCTGTCGGACATGCGCTCCAAGGCGTTTTTATTCGCCCCGTATAGCGCCACGGGGAAATACAAAACGTTATCGACGAACGGCGCGCCTTCGACGATGCCCTGGAAGCTGTCCATCTGCAAAAAATCGAGGCGAGCGCCGGGGTATTTTTCCCTGGCCAGCTTGAGAAAAGCCGTCGTCAGGATAATGTCGCCTGGGCGTTCGAGCTGTATCACCAGCACGTTGCCGATCTGTTTTTCCATTTTCTCTCCCATTTTCAGCCGTCCCGATCGGCGTGCATCATCCGCAAGGCGCCGCAGGAAGCATCTTGCCCGGATTGAGTATGCCCTTGGGGTCGAACTGGGCTTTGACGGCGCGCATGAGGCGCATGGATTCGGCATCCAGCTCGCGGTCCACGTAATCGCGCTTGGCCAGGCCGACGCCGTGTTCGCCCGACAGGGTGCCGCGCAGGCGCAGCACCAGTCCGAACACTTCGTCCAGGCAGCGCTCGGCGCGCTCCATGTCTTGCGGCTGCGCCAGCAGGTTGACGTGGATGTTGCCGTTGCCGGCGTGGCCGAAGTTGACGATGGGGATGCCGTGCTTGGCGGACAGTTCGTCCAGGCCGGCGATGAGGGCGGGCAGTTCCGTCACCGGCACCACCACGTCCTCGTTGATCTTCAGCGGCGCCACCTGGCGCAGGGCCGGCGACAGGGCTTTGCGCACCTGCCACAGGTGTTCGGCCTCATCCCAAGTAGCGGCGGCGGACAGATCGAGCAGGCCGTCGTTGCCCGCCGCCTGCCCTACCCGCTCGGCGGCTTCCGCCAAACCCGCCTTGAGGCCGTCCACCTCGATCATCAACAATGCGCCGGCGCCTTCCGGCAAGCCCAGCGGCGCGTGGCGCTGGGCCAGTTTCAAGGCGTTGCCGTCGATGAACTCCAAGGTGCAGGGCGCCACCGGCTGCGCCATGATCGCCGCGACGGCACGGGCCGCCGCTGCCACGTCGCGGTAGACGGCGCGCAGGGTGTGCTTGGCTTCCGGCCTGGGGGTGAGCTTGAGGGTGGCTTCGGTGATGATTGCAAGCGTCCCTTCCGAGCCGACGATGAGGCGGGTCAGGTCGTAGCCCACCACGCCCTTGGTGGTGAACACGCCGGTACGGATTTCCTTACCCGCCCCGGTGACAGCGCGCAATCCTAAGGTGTTGTCCCGCGGCGTGCCGTATTTGACCGCGCGGGGCCCCGCCGCATTGCAGGCCAGGTTGCCGCCGATGCTGCAAAAAGCCGAACTGGTGGGATCGGGCGGCCAGAAGAAGCCGGCCCGGCCCACGGCCTGCTGCAGGGCTTCGTTGGTCATCCCCGGCTGCGCCACGGCGTAGCGGTTGTCGGGGGAAAATTCCAACAGGCGGTCCATCCGCTCCAGGGACAGCACCAGCCCGCCTTGGATCGGCGTGGTCGCCCCGGTGGTGCCGGTGCCGCGTCCGCGAGCGACGAGCGGCACTTCGAACTCGTGGCACAGCCCCGCCAATTCCCGCACCTGATCGTGCTCGGCGGCGAAAGCCACCGCCTGCGGCAAGGCGTGGCGCTTGCTGTTGTCGTAGCCGTAGGCCCAGCAGTCGGCGGGGTCGGTGCGGCAGTTGCCGGCGCCGACGATGTGTTTGAGGCGGCGGAGAAACGGCTGCGGCAGCGTCACCGCGGCGACATTCACTCGCCGAACAGCTGCTGATCCACCAAATCGCACAAGCAATGGGTAACGAGCAAATGCACTTCCTGGATGCGGGCGGTGGACTCGCTGGGCACGCGGATTTCGATGTCGGACTCGCGCAACAGGGGCGCCAAGGGGCCGCCGTCCTTGCCGCTCAGGGCCACCACGCTCATGTCGCGGTCGTGGGCGGAAGTCACGGCGCTGAGGATGCTGCGGGAATTGCCGCTGGTGGTGTAGACCACCAGCACGTCGCCGCCATGGCCCAAGGCGCGCACCTGCTTGGCGAACACCTCGTCGTAGGAATAGTCGTTGGCGATGGAGGTGAGGGTCGAGCTGTCGCAGGTCAGGGCGATGGCGGGCAGGCCGGGGCGCTCCCGTTCGAAACGGTTGAGCAGTTCCGACGACAAATGCTGGGCTTCGGCGGCGGAACCGCCGTTGCCGCAACACAGCAGCTTGCCGTCGGTGAGCAGGCAGGCGGCCAGTTTTTGCGCGGCCAGCTCGATGTTGCCGGCCAAGAGATCCAGCGTGTCCTGCTGCGCCACACGGCTGGCGGCGAAGTGCTGGTGAATGCGGTCGTGAAGGTTCATGAGGGGAATGGTCTTAAGCCCGGAAAGCGTCCTGCACCCATTTTATCCGAACTCCGCCGGCCTCGGGCGTCAACGCCACCACGTCGAGGCGGGCCGGCCTGTCCAGGCGGTGGCGGGTGAGGTAATGCTGGGCGCAGAGCAGCAGCTTGGCCTGCTTGCGGGCGTCGACGCTTTCCAGCGCGCCGCCGAAGCGCGGATTGCTGCGGTAGCGCACTTCCACGAACACCAGGGTGCGGCCCTGCTCCATGACAAGGTCCACCTCTCCCTGGCGGCAGCGGTAGTTGCGCACCACCAGGGTCAACCCCTGGCGCTGGAGATAATCCAGGGCGGCGTCTTCGGCTTGCTTGCCAACCCCGATCAATGGACCGCCGGGGCGGTCGCCTGCGGCGCGGCGGGGGCGCGCGGCACCGGCGCGCCGTTGTCGAACTGGGCGCAGGACAGCTGCCGGTGGATGCGGTTGCCCGGCGTCAGGCTCAAGCCGCCGCTGGCGCCGTCAAACGGCGCGCCGCCCTCGCGCAAAGCCGGCAGGCGGCGGCTCAAGCGGTAAGCATCCATGCCCATGGCCCACAGGCGCGGATTGGCGGCGGCATGGGCGCCCCAGGCGTCCCAAGCGGTCTGGCGCTGGGCCGCGTAAGCCTCGGACAGCAGCCAGGGCGCGTCGCAGAACAACACCCCCGCCAAATCCTGATCCTGGGCGCGATTGGCACGGCCGGCGTAAACGGAGGAAGTGGCGTACAGGGGCAAACGGGTGGCGCCGTAATAGCGCAGTTGCGGCACGATCAAGCGGGCGTCGCGGACGTCGCCGACAAAAAAAACGGCGTCCGCGTCGGCGCGGGGCGTCTGCGGGTTTTCCTTGCTGGGCTCGCCCACCTGCAGCAGCTTTTTGATCGGCGCGGCGAAATCTTTTTCCCCCGGCAGGTAAGTCTGCACCGCCATTACCCGGCCGCCCAGCTGCCGCCAGTAATCGTTGAAATGGCCCACCATGCGCTGGCCGAAATCCTTGGCGGGAATCAGCAACAGCGCGTTCTTGCGCCCCTCTTTCCAAGCGTAATCGGCGGCCTGCTCCAGCTCCTCCTCCGGCAGCAGGCCGAACTGGAACAAGCCGTCGCGGGCGCCTTCGATGCGGTTCAAAGCCAACGTCGGCTTGGCTAAATCGTCCATCCCGGCGAGCACCGCCACGTGCTCCTTGCGCAAAGGGCCGATAACCACCTCGGCGCCCTCTTCCACCGCCTTGCGGTAAACGGCCGCGACGTCGCCGGCCTCGCTGTCGTAAAAACGCAGGACCGGTTTGGGCTGGGCGGCGTCCGCCGCATAAGCCGAAGCGATGCCTTGGCGCACCGCTTCGCCGTAGGCGGCGCTAGCGCCGGTGGCGGGCAACAGCACGGCGATGGCGGAAGCCACGCCGACGGTTGGCGAGGAAGGCGGAGGCGCAGCCGGGGACTGCGCCGGCGCAACGGCGGATGCCGGCGCCTGTTGGGTTGCTGCGGCGGCAGGCGGCGTCGCGCCTCGGCTCAGCACCGCCAGCACCAGGTTCGTGTCGGCCGGATGGCCCGGGTAATCGGCGCGCCATTGCACCAGGCTTTGCTGCGCGGCCTCCGGCGTTGGGCGAGCCGCCAGGATGCGACCCAAGGCCAGCCAGCCGCTCAAGGGATCGCCGGCCACGGCGGCGGGACCGCCCAAGCGCTCCGGCGGCAGCAAGGCCAGGGCCTCGAGGATCGCCTCCTGATTGCGCCGCCGCACCGAGGGCTCGGTGTACAAACCGTCGGCGGCCACCCGCTCCTTCACGGCGTTCGGCAAATCGCCCTGCAGGGAATAAGCGGCGGCCCGCATGGTGTGCCATTGCAGCTTCACCCCGGCATCCAACTGCTGGGGGTGCAGCACGTTCAGTTTCGTCAAGGCGGCGTCGGCCATGCCGGCGTCCAAGTCGCCGCGGGCCGCTTCGAACACCGCCCGCGGCGACGCCATCACCTGCACGGTTGCGGGGGCCGCGGCCTGGGGCGGGGCCGGTTGCGGTGACGGCTTAGCTGAAACCGCGCCGCTAGGTGCCGGCGCGGCGCCGGGCGCGGGGAATTTTTGCGAAGTGGGCGCACAGGCGCCGATTGCAAGGAATAACGGCAGCACCGACAATGCACGGAAGAATTTCATAGCGCTAAACCAGGGTTGGGCGACGGCGCGGGGAAACACCACACTACAGGAGCGCCGACCGATGTCGCAAAGCAAGGGGGTACTATACCTAGTCGCCACGCCCCTGGGCAATTTGGCGGATTTCAGCTTCCGCGCCGTGGAAGTGCTGCAATCCGTTGCCGTCATCGCCGCCGAGGACACCCGCCACAGCCGCCCGCTGCTGAACCATTACGGCATCGGTACGCCGCTGGTCGCCTACCACGAGCACAACGAGGACGCCGCCGCGCCGCAGCTGCTGGCGCGGTTGGAGCGAGGCGAATCGGTGGCGGTGATCTCCGACGCCGGCACGCCGCTCATCAGCGACCCGGGCTTCCCCCTGGTGCGGCTGGCGCGCCAGGCCGGCATCCGCGCCGTGCCGGTGCCCGGGCCCAGCGCCCTAATCGCCGCCCTGTCCGCCTCCGGCCTCCCCTGCGACCACTTCCACTTCGGCGGCTTTTTGCCGCGCAAGGGCGAGGCGCGCCGCAGCGAGCTGAAGACGCTGCTCGACCGCCGCGAAACCCTGGTGTTCTACGAATCCAGCCACCGGGTACTGGACTGCCTGGAGGACATAAACGCGATTTTCCCGGCCGACCGGCCGCTGGCCATCGCCCGCGAGCTGACCAAGCATTATGAAACCATCGTCAACTCCACGGCCGGCGCCGCCCACGCCCTGGTGGCGCAGGACGCCGACATGCAGAAAGGCGAGTTCGTGCTGCTGGTGCAAGGCAAGCGGGAAACCGCAGCGGAAGACATCGACGCCGAGCAGGCGCGGGTGCTGGGCATCCTGCTGGACGGCGGCTGCTCGGTGAAAAGCGCAGCCGCCATGGCGGCGGAAATCACCGGGGCGCCGCGCAAGCTGCTGTACCAAGCCGCGCTCAAGCGCTCCTCGGCGCAATAACCTAACGCCGCCAAACTTGCCAAGTCGCCGGCAAGGGAGTATTACCAGCGGGCTGGCCGAACTATCGGCCGGCGTCGGCGCATCGGCAACAGGCAAACGCGCCGGACTTGGCCGGCCGCACCCCGCGGCTCGCCCCTCATAACCATAACAACACCGGAGGAGCGCCATGCGCGACGTAATGCTGAAGATATTCGACTTCCTTGCCCCCTACGGCCTGGACAAACTGCCTCGCGCGCTGATGTTCGGCGGCGGGCTGGTGCTGGTGCTGGCCCTAGCCACCGGCAGCGTGCAGATGTCCCAAATCTGGCTGGGCTTTTTCGTCCGCTGGCTGCACGTAGGTTCCGGCATCATGTGGATCGGCCTGCTTTGGTATTTCAACTTCGTGCAAATCCCCTCCATGCCGCAGATTCCCGACGAGCAGAAGCCGGCCATCAGCAAGGTGATCGCCCCCGCGGCGCTGTTCTGGTTCCGCTGGGCCGCCCTGGCCACCGTGGCGACCGGCATCGCCCTGTTCATCATCGGCCCGGTGGGCAACAAGGTTTACATCGGCATCGGCATGGCTTTGGGTCTGGTCATGGCTTTCAACGTGTGGAACATCATCTGGCCCAACCAGCAGAAAGTGCTGGGCCTGGTGGAAGCCACGGCGGAAGAAAAGCAAGCCGCCGGCCGCGTCGCCATGCTGGCCAGCCGCTTCAACACCATGTTCTCCATCCCCATGCTGTATTTCATGGTGGCGGCGCAGAACGTGCCCTAGCCCGCCTCCCACGCTTCGGCATTCCCCTTGCCGGAGCGTGAAAGCCGTTTCGGCTGCCCTCTCCCTCCGGGAGAGGATTAGGGTGAGGGGTTAAATGGCCATGTCCGTCGCCCTCATCCTAACCTTCCCTCTGGGGAGCAGGGACTTTACGCCCCTCCATCCCGCCAGAGCCAGCGTAAATCCTGTATACTCCGCCCCGGAGTCGGCCAGACAGTCGCTGCTTTCTTTACGGAAGTGGAGGAAAGTCCGGGCTCCACAGGGCAAGGCGCCAGGTAACGCCTGGGAGGCGCGAGCCTACGGAAAGTGCCGCAGAAAATATACCGCCTAAGCGCCGCAAGGTGCCGGTAAGGGTGAAATGGTGCGGTAAGAGCGCACCGCGCTTCCGGTAACGGAAGTGGCAGGGAAAACCCCGCCCGGAGCAAGACCAAATAGGGGAGCATGGGGATTCGTCCCCGACGCGTGGCCCGCGCGGCTCCCGGGTAGGTCGCTTGAGGCGTTTGGCGACAAACGTCCCAGATGAATGACTGTCCACGACAGAACCCGGCTTATCGGCCGACTCCCCCTTCGATTCAAAAAGAAACGGCCCTTGCGGGCCGTTTTTTTATGCCGCGAACAATTCCGCCAGTTTTTCTCCCGGCTCCTCGGCCCGCATAAACGCCTCGCCCACCAGAAAAGTATGGACATTGCTGGCGCGCATCAGCGCCACGTCGCTTGGCGCCAGAATACCGCTCTCGGTGACGACGATGCGGCCGGCCGGGATATGGGGCAGCAAATCCAGGGTGGTTTGCAGGGTGACGTCGAACGTGCGCAGGTTGCGGTTGTTGATGCCGACCAGGGGCAATCCCAGCACCAGGGAGCGGTCCAGCTCGGCCCTGTCGTGCACTTCCACCAGCACGTCCATGCCCAGCGCCGTGGCGCACTGCGCCAAATCCGACATTTGCCCGTCGTCCAGGGCGGCGGCGATCAGCAGGATGCAGTCGGCGCCGATGGCGCGGGCCTCCAGCACCTGGTATTCGTCCACGGTGAAGTCCTTGCGCAGCACCGGCAGGGCGCAGGCGGCGCGGGCCTGTTGCAAATATTCCTCGCAGCCCTGGAAGTAGTCCCGGTCGGTAAGCACCGACAAACAGGCGGCGCCGTGGGCGGCATAGCTCTTGGCGATATCGGCCGGCCGGAAATCGGGACGGATCACGCCCTTGCTGGGGGAGGCCTTCTTGATCTCGGCGATAACGCCGGCTTGTCCTAGAGCGATCTTGCTTTGCAGCGCCCTCACGAAGCCGCGCGGGGCATCGGCTTCGTCGGCCCGGCGGCGCAACTCGGACAAAGGCGTGGCGGCGGAACGCTCGGCGATTTCCTCCGCCTTGCGGGCAAGGATTTTCTTGAGGATATCCGGCGGATTGCTCATGACTTGCGGCCGAAGAAATGGCTGAAAGTCACCAGCTCATCCAGCTTCTGCCGCGCCGCGCCGCTGTCGATGACGTCTTCGGCGACAGTGATGCCATGGGCCAGGGTATCCACCAAGTCGGCGGCATAAATGGCCGCGGCGGCGTTGAGCAGGACGATGTCGCGGGCCGGGCCGGCTTGGCCGTCCAGCACGGCCAGCATCAGCTTCAAGCTGGCCGCCGCGCTGTCCACCGCCAGGCTGCGCAAAGCCGCGCGCGGGATGTTGAACTGCTCCGGCGCGATGGTGTAGCGCTCGATGCGGCCGTGGCGCAGCTCGGCCACGCGGGTCGGCGCCCCCAGGCTGATTTCGTCCAAGCCGTCCTCGGCGTTGACCACCAGCACGTGCTGACTGCCCAGCTTTTGCAGCACGCGGGCGAACTTATCCACCAGGGCTTCGTTGTAGACGCCGACCAACTGGTGGCTGGCGCCGGCCGGATTGGTGAGCGGCCCCAGCAGGTTGAAGATGGTGCGCACGCCCAGCTCGCGGCGCGGGCCGATGGCGTGTTTCATGGCGCCGTGGTGGCGCGGCGCGAACAAAAAGCCCACGCCCACCTGCTCGATGCACAGCTTGACCTGGTCCGGCGTCAGGTCCAGGTTGACCCCGGCCGCTTCCAGCACGTCGGCGCTGCCGCAAACGCTGGAAAAAGAGCGGTTGCCGTGCTTGGCCACCTTGCCGCCGGCCGCCGCCACCACGAAGGCGCAGGTGGTGGAGATATTGAAAGTGTTGCTGGCGTCGCCGCCGGTGCCGCAGGTGTCGATGAGGTGCGGTCCGCGCACCGGCACCTTGGTGGCCAGTTCGCGCATCACCTCGGCCGCCGCGGCCAGCTCCTCCACGCTCTCGCCCTTGGCGCGCAGCCCCACCAGGAAACCGCCGATCTGCGCCGGGGTGGCCCCGCCGCTCATAATCAGCCGCATGACTTCTTTCATTTCGCTGGGCGCCAGGTCTTGGCCGTCCAACACCTTTTGCAAGGCGGTTTTCATGTCCATGGAGTGCTCCCGGATCGTTTTTGTTCTAGGGCGCCGACAGGGCGCCCGTTGTTCTATGACCGTCAGCCGTGCAGGAAATTGCGCAACATGTCGTGGCCGTGGTCGGTGAGGATGGATTCCGGATGGAACTGCACCCCCTCGATGGGCAGCGTCTTGTGCCTGACGCCCATGATTTCCTCGAAGCCGCCGTCCGGCGTTTGCGTCCAGGCGGTGATCTCCAGGCAATCGGGCAAGCTCTCTTTCTCGATTACCAGCGAATGATAGCGCGTGGCCTGGAACGGGTTGTTCAAGCCGCGGAACACGCCCTGGTCGGTGTGGTAAACCAGCGAGGTCTTGCCGTGCATGATGCGCTTGGCGTGGATGATGTTGCCGCCGAAAGCGTAGCCGATGCTCTGGTGGCCCAGGCACACGCCGAGGATCGGGTACTTGCCGGCATAGCGGTGCAGGGTTTCCACCGAGATGCCCGCCTCTTTCGGCGTGCAAGGGCCGGGCGAGATGACGATCTTGTCCGGGTTGATGCCCTCGATCTCTTCCACCGGGATCTGGTCGTTGCGCACCACGGTCACGTCCGCCCCCAACTCGGCCAGGTATTGCACCAGGTTGTAGGTGAAGGAATCGTAGTTGTCGATCATCAAAACCTTGCAGGCGCTCACGGCTGACCTCCTTCCAGGCCGGCTTCGGCCATGGCCACGGCGCGGAAGATGGCGCGGCCTTTGTTCATGGTTTCCTCCCACTCGTTGAGCGGCACGGAGTCGTACACCACGCCGGCACCGGCCTGCACGTGCAGCTGGCCGTCCTTGATGACGGCGGTGCGGATGGCGATGGCGGTGTCCAGGTTGCCGGACCAGCCGATGTAGCCCACCGCGCCCGCGTAGACGCCGCGCTTGACCGGCTCCAGCTCGTCGATGATCTCCATGGCGCGGATTTTCGGCGCGCCACTGACCGTGCCGGCGGGGAAAGTGGCGGCCAGGACGTCGAAGGCGTCGAGGCCCTCGCGCAAACGGCCCACCACGTTGGAGACGATGTGCATGACGTGGGAATAGCGCTCGATGACCATCTTGTCGGTCACTTTCACCGTGCCGGTTTCCGCCACCCGGCCGGCGTCGTTGCGGCCCAGGTCGATGAGCATCAGGTGCTCGGCGATTTCCTTGGGGTCGGCCAGCAGGTCCTTCTCGAAAGCCAGATCCTCTTCCGGCGTCTTGCCGCGCCGGCGCGTGCCGGCGATGGGGCGCACGGTGACATGCTCGTCCTCCAGCCGCACCAGGATTTCCGGCGACGAGCCGACGATGTGGAAGTCGGCCAGGTCGATGTGGAACATGTAGGGCGAGGGATTGAGGCAGCGCAGCGCCCGGTACAAGTCCAGCGGCGCCGCCCGGTAGGGGATGGACATGCGCTGGGACAGCACCACCTGCATCACGTCGCCGTCGACGATGTAGTCCTTGATGCGACCCACGGCGTTTTCGAAACCTTCTTGCGTGAAGCCGGAAACAAAGTCCGCTTCTTCCACTTGGCGCGGCGCGGCGGGCGGCGCGGCGGTTTGCGCAGCCTTGCGGCGCAAGCCGGCGGCCAGCTCGGCCAACCGCGCTTGAGCCTGTTCGTAGGCGTTCGGCTGGCTGGGGTCGGCGTGGGTCAGCAACAGCAGCTTGCCGCTGAGGTTGTCGAACACCAACAGCTCTTCCGACACCATCAGCAGGATGTCCGGCACGCCGAGGGGATCGGGCTTGCTGCCGGCCTTGAGCTTAGGCTCGATATAACCGATGGTCTCGTAGCCGAAATAACCCACCAGGCCACCGGTGAAGCGCGGCAGGCCGTCGATGTGGGGCACTTTGTAGCGGGCGGCGAATTGCTCGATCCAGACCAGGGGATCGGCGCTTTGCAAATCCTCGACCGGCTGGCCGTCCTGTTCCACGGTGACGCGGTCGCCGCGCACCTTAAGCACCGTGCGGCACGGCAGGCCGATGATGGAATAGCGGCCCCATTGCTCGCCGCCCAGCACCGACTCGAATAAATAGGAATACGCGCCTTCCGCTAGCTTGAGGTAGGCGGAGAGCGGGGTGTCCAAATCGGCCAGCACTTGGCGGGCTACGGGGATACGGTTGTAGCCCTGGCGGGCGTAGTCGGCGAATTGTTCGGGCGTCATGTTCTACTGTCCAATGTTCTCGGATGGTTTCGGTTGGCGACGGGTTGCCCCGCGGCGTGGCGTAAAGGTTTCAGCGCCAGCTACGCCATCGTTGTCCGAGCATGGAGATGCGCCCTGTCATGGGTCTAAGCCGCCCGCCGCAATAAAGCGGGCAGTTGGGCGATGGAATCGATCACGCCGTCCGCGCCCAGGTCTTCCACCCGCTCGCAGCTACGGTAGCCGTAAGGCACCACCAGGATGCCGTAGCCCGCCGCGCGGGCCGCCTGCACGTCGTTGGTGGAATCGCCCACCATCAGGCATTGTTCGGGCCGCACGCCGAAGCGTTCGGCGGTTTTCAGCAACGGTTCCGGATGCGGCTTGTGCTTGTCGAACTGATCGCCGCAACCGATGTAATCCATATAGGCCGCCACGCCCAGCTGTTCCAGCAGCGGCAGGGTGAACTTGGAGTGCTTGTTGGTGAGCACCGCCAGCTTGTAGCCCTGCCGTTTCAGCTCGGCGACGCCTTCCAGCACGCCGGGAAACAGCCCGCCCCGGTCGCAGACGTGGGCAGCGTAAATTTCCATGAACAGCGGCAACGCTTGGTCGAACCGCTCCGGCTCGCCTTCCGGCCACATCTCGCCGGTCAAGGCGCGCTTCACCAGCATGGGCACGCCGTTGCCGATCCAGCCCCGCACCGCCTCCACGCCGCGCGCCGGCAGGCCCAGGCGGGCCAGCATGGTATCGGCGGCGTAAGCCAGGTCCGGCGCGCTGTCCACCAGCGTGCCGTCCAGGTCGAAGACGATGAGGGCGGGAGGGTTCAAGGGCTTACCGCTTGGCCTGGGCCAGTTCGTCGCGCAGCGACTTGATGATGCTGTCGTAGCGGTTGGGATCGCTATCCTTGCCCGCGCCGAACACGGCAGAACCGGCCACGAAGGTATCCACGCCGGCTTCGGCCACTTCGCGGATGTTGGCCGGGCCCACGCCACCGTCGATTTCCAGGCGGATGTTGCTGAAGCCGGAAGCGTCGATGCGCTTGCGCACTTCTCGGGCCTTGTCCAGCACGTAGGGAATGAACTTCTGGCCGCCGAAGCCCGGATTCACCGACATCAGCAGGATCATGTCCAGCTTGTCCATGACGTGGTCCAGGTGGTGCAGCGGGGTGGCCGGGTTGAATACCAGGCCGCACTGGCAGCCGTTGTCCTTGATCAACTGCAGGGTGCGGTCGATGTGGTCGGAAGCTTCCGGGTGGAAAGTGATGATGCTGGCGCCGGCCTTGGCGAAATCGGGAATGATGCGGTCCACCGGCTTGATCATCAGGTGCACGTCGATGGGCGCGGTGACGCCGTGCTTGCGCAGGGCTTCGCACACCAGGGGGCCGATGGTCAGGTTGGGCACGTAGTGGTTGTCCATCACGTCGAAATGGACGATGTCGGCGCCGGACTTCAATACCTGGTCCACTTCCTGGCCCAAACGGGCGAAATCGGCGGAAAGGATGGACGGTGCAATCCAATTTGAATTCATGTTCGTACTCGCTGGCTAAAGGGAATCGAAATGCGCCGAAAACGGGCTCCGGCAACAAGACTGGAGCGGCGCCGACGGTTTTGGTTGCGGGCTATTTTCACATTAAGCCCGGACCCCGGCAAGGCTGCGGCTAACCGCCCGGCTTGCGGTAGCCCTGCGGCCGGATCGCCACCTTGGTTTCCACGGCGGTGCACAACCGCCCCTCCCCATTGTAATAGGCGTAATGGAATACCGGGCTGGCGCGTCCGCGGTGTTGCAGTTCCGCGCGGATGTCCGCTTCCTGCCCCTCCGTCACCTGGAAGCGCAATTCCAAGTCCGTGCCCGCCTCGTGCTGGAAATCCAGCGCCAGGTGGCGCGTCCATACCGCGTAACCGGGAAACAAATGCATGCATGCCATGGGCGCGACGGGATCGGCCAGGGCCGCCTGGAAACCGCCGAACAGGCCGCCGCCGGCATTGCGCGAAATCCAGGTCTGCGGCAACCGCACCCGCACCGTGCGCCAGCCGTCGGACACCTCCAGCACCTTGATGCGCATCAGCCAGAACGGCGGAAACCACTCCAGCTTGCGGCGGTCGCTGAGAAAAGGCGCATGCCAGATGAGGCGGCGCAGGTTCATGGCTTAACCCAAGCTCTTGCTCGCCACCTCGTACACGTCCTTGGACACGCCCGGCTCGGCCATGATGCGTTTCAGGGCGGCGGTCATGGCTCGTTGCCGCGCCTCGTCCAGGCGGCGCCATTGGCTCAAGGGGGCCAGCAGGCGGGCGGCGATTTGCGGGTTGAGGGCGTTGAGGGCGATGACCTGCTCCGCCAGGAAGTCGTAGCCGCTGCCGTCCAGGGCGTGGAAACGCACCGGGTTGGACTGGCTGAACGCGCCGACCAGGGAGCGCACGCGATTGGGATTCTTCAGGTCGAAGGCGGGGTGGCTCAACAGCTCGCGCGCCACGTCCAGCGTGCCGGGGAGGTGGCACCCGGCCTGCAGGGCGAACCATTTGTCCACCACCAGGGCTTCCTCCCGCCACTGTTCGTAGAATTCGGCCAGGCAGGCGCCCTTGGCGGCAGCAGAGCTGTTGACCAAACAGCCCAGGGCGGCGATCTGGTCGGTCATGTTGCGGGCCTGGTGGAATTGCTCGGCGCACAGGCGGTGCGTGTCGTCCGTGTCCAGTTCCGCCAAATAACCCAGGCAAACGTTTTTCAAGCGGCGGCGGCCGATGGCCTGGGCGTCGAAACGGCCCGATTCGTCGCGGTGATGTTCGGCATACAGCCGCCGGAAATCGTCGGCCAGGGCGGTGGCGATTTCCTTTTTGAGCAATTGACGGGCGGCGTGGATGGCATCCGGGTCGATGATTTTCATCAGGCTGCCGATGTAGTCCTCCGACGGCAACCCCAGCAGCAGGGACAGGAAGGACAAATCCTCCCAGGGCTGCGCCAGCAGGTGGCGGTAGGCTTCCACCAAGTGCGGGTCGGCTTTCTTCGGCTGCTCGCCTTCGATAATCTGCTCCACCAGGTTGAGCATGATCTGGCTGGCCAGCACCTGGCCGGCGTCCCAGCGATTGAAGGCGTCGCTGTCGTGGCGCAACAGGAACGCCAACTCGTCGTATCCGCGCAGCACGTGCAGGCGCACCGGCGCGGAAAAGCCGCGCAGGGCCGACACCACCGGTTTGGCCGGCAGATTGACGAAGCGGAAGGTTTGTTCGGCTTCCGTGACGCTCAACACCCGCGTGGTCGCCGCGTGCGGCGCCCCCTCCCCTTCCAATTGCAACGGCAAATCGGCGCCGTCCGGCCCCAGCAAGCCCAAAGCCAAAGGAATGTGGTGCGGCTCTTTCACCGGCTGGCCCGGCGTGGGCGGGCAGCTTTGCTTGACGCGCACGGTGAGGCTGGCGTCGGCGGCGCTGTAGTCGGCGGTCAAACGCAGCACCGGCGTGCCGGCCTGGCTGTACCAGCGGCGGAACAGGGCGAGATCGACACCGTTGGCCTCCTCCATGCAGCGCACGAAGTCGTCGCAGGTGACGGCTTGGCCGTCGTGGCGTTCGAAATACAGGTCCGTGCCTTGGCGAAACCCTTCCTTGCCGAGCAGGGTGTGCAGCATGCGCACCACTTCCGCGCCTTTCTCGTAGACGGTGAGGGTGTAGAAGTTGTTGATCTCGATGTAGGACTCGGGCCGCACCGGATGGGCCAAGGGGCCGGCGTCCTCCAGGAACTGGCGGTTGCGCAACAGGTTGACGTCCTCGATGCGCTTGACGCCGCGCGATGTGCGGTCGGCGGTGAACTCTTGGTCGCGGAATACGGTGAGGCCTTCCTTCAGGCTCAACTGGAACCAGTCGCGGCAGGTGATGCGGTTGCCGGTCCAGTTGTGGAAGTATTCGTGGCCGATCACGCCTTCGATATGTTCGTAGTCCGCGTCGGTGGCGGTGTCGGGGCGGGCCAGCACGTACTTGGTATTGAACACGTTGAGGCCCTTGTTCTCCATGGCCCCCATATTGAAGTGGCTGACCGCCACGATCATGTACAAGTCCAGATCGTATTCGCGGCCGAAGGCCTCCTCGTCCCAGCGCATGGCGTTTTTGAGGGATTGCATGGCGTGGTCGCACTTGTCGATGTCGTGCTTTTCCACGTAAATCTGCAAGGCCACTTCGCGGCCGGAAGCCGTGGTGTAGGCGTCTTCCAGGCACTCCAGCCGGCCGGCCACCAGGGCGAACAAATAGCAGGGTTTCTTGTGCGGGTCTTCCCAACGCACCCAGTGGCGATTTTTCTTCAATTGGCCGGCGGCCACCCGGTTGCCGTTGGACAACAGCACCGGGAAGCGCCACTTATCTCCGATAAGCGTGACGGAATAGCTCGCCATCACGTCAGGCCGGTCGAGGAAATAGGTGATGCGGCGGAAGCCCTGCGCCTCGCACTGGGTGCAGAGCATGTCGTTGGATAGGTACAAGCCTTCCAGCGCGGTGTTGGCGGACGGATCGATGCGGGTGACGATTTCCAGCAGGAACACCTCCACCTTGGGCGCGCCCGGAATAATGAGGCTTTCCGGCGTCACCTGGTATTCGTCCTCCTGCAGCACCCGGCCGGCAAGGCGCACGGATTCGAGCTTGAGATTCTCCCCATCCAGCACCAGCGGCGCGCTGGCATCCGCGCCGGCCGGATTCTTTTGCATGCGCAAACGCGAGGTGACTTGGCAGTCCCGCTCGTCCAGCAGGAAAGTCAGCTCCACCTGCCCGATCAAATACTCGGGCGGCGTGTAGTCCTTTAAATAAACGGTTTTGGGTGTCGCTTCGCGCATACGCTGTTGCCTTGATTCGCCGCCATCGGCGAGGATTGGGTTAATGAGGTTCAGATCGCCGTTGCGGCAAAAGCGGCCAGCAGCAGCCAAGCGACCATCAGCGACATGCCGCCCAGCGGAGCCAGCTTGGCGTATAACGGCTCACCGCCGGCCGCCAGCCAGTATAAACTGCCGCTGAACAGCGCCATGCCGGCCACCATGGCAATGCCGCTCCAGCGCAGCCAGCGGGAGTCGGCGTATTGGCGGGCCAGCAACGCGATCATCCCCAGCACCAGGGTGTGCCAGAAATGGTACTGCACGGCGGTTTGGAACACCGCCGCCATATGCTCGTCCATGCGGCCGCGCCACAGGTGGGCGCCCACCGCTCCCATCAGCGTGGCCAGAAAGCCGCTGACGGCGCAGGCGGTCAAAAAAAGTCGGGACATATTGAGAAAACCTCGATCTTGGCGAACGGCCGCGCAGCCGGCCTCTAAGCTTGAAGTTTACGGCTATCCTAGGGATAAACCCAAGCAATACCGGTTGGCGAGGCACGGAACATGAACAAGCGGACGGCAATTTTGGCGGCGCTGCTGCTCAGCGCAACGGCAAGCGCCAGCGATGTCTATCGGTGCCAAAGGGACGGCAAGGCCGTCTATACCGAATCCCCGAAAAACGGCGACAAGTGCAGCTTGCTGGAACTGCAAAACACCGAGCCCAGCGCCGAGGAGCTGGCGCGGCAGCAAGAGGCGCGCCAGCAGCAGGAGGCCCAGCGGCAAAGCGAAGCGCAAAAGGAACTGGAAGAGCGCAAAGTGCGCGCGGAGGAAGACGCCGCCCGCGCGGCGGAGCGCCAAGCCCGCGCCGCCGAAGCGCAAGCCCGCTACCAGCGGGAGATGCTGGAAGCCCAGGAACGGGAGGAAGGCGACGGCGCCTATTATTACTACCCCCGAGCGATCTACTATTCCCCAGCGCTGCAACAGCGGCAAACCCGGACGACAGAGTCGGGCAACGTCGACGTCCGTATCGGCATCGGCCATAGCGCCCCGGCCCTCGGCAACGCGCCGCGAAACACCGGCAACGCCACCCCCAGCATCACGCCGGGGCCGTCGCGGTAAAGCAGGCTCAAAACCGGTAGTTGGCCCCGATGCTGCCCCCCAGCCCCTGATAGGACGCGCCCGCCTCGCCGTCGAGAACGAAATAGCGCCCGGCCAATTCCAGTCCCCAGCGATGCCCCACATCCCACGCGCCGCCCACGGCGACCTGGTGGCTGACGCCATCCATCCGATACGCGTAGACGGCGACGCCCGTATCCGCCTCCAGCGCCTTGTCGCGCCAACGCACGTCGTAAGCGGGGTAGGACCAGCGACCCTGCGACCAAGCCGCCGTGGCGTTGTGCTTGCCGACGGTCAGACGGTAATCCACGAACAAATTGACCTTGGGCGTCAGGGCATACTGAAGGCTCGTCAACAGCGCATGGGTGTCGGTATTCCAAACGCCCCACTGGGCGCCGCGGGTGAGACCGTACTGATAGCCCAAGCTGGCGCTGAGCCGGTCGGTCAACCGCGCACCGGCGAGCGCCCGCCCGCTCCATTCCCAGCGGTCGCGCAAGGCGCTGTCCTTGTGCCCTATCGCGCCCCCTTCCGATTCCAAAGCGAACCAAGGCGCGGTATAGCCATCGAAAGGCTTGAACAAAGCGCGCGCCAGCAAAACGCCCCGTAGCGACGACAGGCGCTCGAAACGCTGGTATTGGCTGCCGTCGACCCGGGCTTCCAGCGCCAGTCCCAGGCGCTCGCCCAACCGCCAATCGACCCCGGAAACGCCGGAGACCCGATAGGAAAAATCGCCCCGGCGAAACTGGTTGTCCGCGCCGCGCGTCACGTTGTCGTCGTACGCCGCGCCGCCGCCCAGGCGACCGTAATATTCCCCGCCCCAAGCGACGCAAACCGCCGAAGCCAATACCCACGCCCACGTTATCCGCCAGACGGCTGCCATAATCGTTTCCCGCACATATAATCGGTGGCGAGGGCGAGTCTAAAACCGCACAGGAGCGAAGGCAATGACCGACGAAGCTTTCGAGGCGCGCCGCCGCGCGCTGCTGCGCTGGCTGGGCGCCGGCTTTTTCATGCTCGGAGCCAGGCCGGCGGCCCACGCCGGCGCACTGGGCGATGCCCCGGGGCCGCTACCACCGGGGCGCTCCATTTACCGAATCGACGGCGATGTGTTGGTCAATGGCCAAACCGCCGACGAACAGACGCGGATCGGAGCCGGCGACCGCATCCAGACCGGACCGGGCAGCCAAGTCGTGTTCGCGGTAGGGCAGGACGCTTTCATACTGCGGGAACGTTCCGAGCTGCGACTCAGCGGCGGCGGCGGTTTGATCGTGCACGGCTTGCGGGTCGTCACCGGCGCCCTGCTGTCGGTGTTCGGCAAGCGCGAACACGAGGTGCAAACCCAATTCGCCACCATCGGCATTCGCGGCACCGGGGTATACGTGGAAGCGGAAGCCGAGCGCAGCTACGTTTGCACCTGTTACGGCCGTACGCAAATCACCGCCGAAGGCGCGCCGGAACAAACCGAAAGCATCGTGTCGGTTCATCACGACGCCCCTCGCTACATCAGCGGCGAAGGCGAACGGCGCATCCAGCCGGCGCCGGTTAAAAACCACACGGACGAGGAACTGGCCTTGATCGAAGCCTTGACGGGACGAACGGCGCCTTTCTCCTTCACCATGCCGGGAAGAGGGAGCGGCGGAGAAAACTACTGACCCGCGCCAGCCGAACCCGGCCGCCGCGGCCCAATCGACGGCGCAAAAGAAAAGCCCCGCAGAGCGACTCTGCGGGGCTTCGGCGGGCGCCTTGCCGGCGGCCCGCTGACTTAAGCCGCTAAGGCTTAAGCGGCGTCGACCAGCGCGCGGATTTCGCGCGCGGCTTCGGCGGGGGACGGCGCGCCGTAGATGGCGGCGCCGACCACAACGATGGTCGCACCAGCCTGGATCACGCCCTGCACGGTGGACTGCTTAATGCCGCCAGCGACGGAGATGCGCATGGGCAGCCCCAGGCGAGCCACCGCCTGCAGGTCGGCGAACGGCGTCTGGCCAGCGGCCTGCGCGTCGAGACCGGTGTGAACGCCGATGATCTGCGCGCCCAGCTGAGCGGATTCACGCGCGCAAGCGACTTTGTTGGGCACGTTGATCAAGTCCACCTGGACTTCGGCGTTGAACTTGCTGGCCGCCTTGATGACGCCGGCGATGGTTGCGCCGCCGGAAACGCCCAGCACGGTGCAAATGTCGGCGCCCGCCGCGTAGAACGGGGTGGCTTCGTATTCGCCGGCATCCATGGTTTTCAAGTCGACCAGAATCAACTTGTTGGGGAATCTTCTTTTCAGCTCACGAACCAGCGCCACGCCATTGTGCTTGATGCACGGGGTACCGATTTCGAAGATGTCCACATAAGGAGCGGCGGCGGCGGCAAGACCAAGGGATGCATTAACATCCAAGGAATCAATCGCCAACTGAATTAATGCTTTTGCCATGATATTACCTTTTTATTTTGATAGTTAAATAAAAGCCGAAGATTACGGCTGGAACTGTAAGTGAGGAAAGGCTCGCATGTCAACGGCGTCGTTTCCGCCCCTCGGGACACGCTCCTACGCCGTGCGAGGCAACACCATCGAGCGGGCGGTTTTGCCGCGCATCAACGTTAGCGCCCCAACACCGCATTGCGGGTACTTTCCGCGATCTTCATGATTTCGACCACCAAATACCCGGAGACCTTCAGCTCCTGCAAGGTTTTCATCAAATGCCCCAGCACGGCGTTTACATGGCGGTCGCTCAACCCCCGTTTCACGGCCCGCGCATGAGAACTGGTTAAATCGTTGCCCACGTAATCGTAAGGACCGCCGAAAGCCACCGTCAGAAAGGCCTTTTGCTTATCCCGCTGATCCTGCATGCTGACGCCCTCGAAGAAGGGGCTCAGGCTGCCGTCGGCCAACACCTTTTGGTAAAAAATGTCGACGGCGGCGTTCACCGCGGCCGCGCCGCCCAACTGATCGAACAAGGTCTCGGACATGTTACGCTCCAATGTTGTTGTTTTGATATGCCGTCAGGAGCTGACATTTACGTCCAGGCCTTCGGATACAGCCCCTTACCGGAATATACAAAGCCCGTCAACACACTGTCAAATGAGCGGCAAACGACGCCGGATGGCGCGTTCAGCGGGCGCTCCCGCCGAGAATACAGCGCCGGTTGACCTCCCCGAAGCGGCCGGCGCTAAAATGCGGGAAGCCCTGTTTTTCCCGGAGACCACCCCGCCATGCTCAGCTTGATCAGCTATTTCGCCGCCTTCGTCGTCTCCGTCGTCATCATGGTAGTCACCGACGACGATCCGACCAGCGTTTCCCTGGTGGAGTGGGCCATGTTCGGCGTCATGGCCTATTCCGCCAACGAACTGCGCAAGCGGTTGATGAAAATCTACCGGCGCGGCAACTGGGATTAACAACCGCCCCTCCTGCCTCCCCCAGCACGGCAAACACCGACACCCCGCCGGATTGGCGGCACACCGCCGCAACTCGCCCGCGCCCGCCCCCACGCCCGATAAGTGGCGACCGCACCCCGACGAACGGCCCCGGGAGCCGCGGCGGCGGCGCTTATACTTTAAGCCAACGGAGATCACCATGAAGACACCTTTCCGACAAGCCGGCTTTACGTTGATGGAGATGCTGATCGCCATCGCCATCGTCGCCATCCTCGTCTCGATGGCGCTGCCGTCCTTCAACAGCATGCTGGACCGCCAACGGGTGCGGGGCGCGGCGGAAAACCTGTTCGCCGACCTGCAATTTGCGAAAACGCAGGCCATCAAATGCTCCCGCTCCATGGATCTGATCGCCGCGACGGGCAGCCCCTGGAGCTACTGCGTCGCCACCAACGGCAGCAACTGCGCCGCCGCGGCGACCTCGGACTGCGCGACGGCCGGCGTTTGGAAAGCCACTTCCGGCGCCGACTTCACCCATGTAACCCTGAACGCCAACGCCAGCGTCACGTTCGACGCGCTGCGCGGCGGCTGCGCCGGCGCCAGCTGCGGCACGGCCATCACCTTTACCGGCAGCAGCGGCGCGACCAAATCCGTGACGGTATCCGCCATGGGCCGCATCAGCCTGCAATAAACGAGGAGAAACGGGATGTTGACCGTGACGAGCAAACGACACGGAGGCTTTACCCTGGTGGAACTGCTGGTCGGCATGGTGATCGGCATGACCGTGCTGGCGGCGATAACCCAAATCATGGTGTCGTCCAACAGCACCAATCTCGACACGTTGCGCATGGTGCGCTTCAACCAGGAAATGCGGTCGGTGATGAACCTGATGACCTCCGACATACGCCGGGCGGGATTCAATGCCTACGCGGTATCCCAGGTCGGCCAGGGAACCACCATGGCCAATCCTTTCGGCGGGCTTTCCGTGGACGATGTCGCCATCAGCACCGCCAGCCCCGGGCCGCTCAGCGGCGGCTGCATACGCTACGGCTACGACGACTCCTCCAATGCCGCCACCAACGCCGACGGCGTACTGAACGGCAACGAGCAATACGGATTCAAGTTGAACGGCGGGGCGGTGCAACGCCATACCACGGCGACCGCATGCGCCGATGCCGGCTGGCAAGCGCTAACCGACACCTCCAACCTCACCGTCACGGCGCTGACCTTCACCCTACAGGACAACCTGGTTTGCCAGGGCACGGCGCCCAACGCGTTCAACGGCATCCACGACCAAACGGTAACGATCACCTTTACCGCAACATCACCGCTGGTAACCGGACTCGCGCGCACGCTGACCGAAACGGTGCACGTGCGCAACAACCGCTATCAGTATTTCGCCGCGGGCGACTGCGCCCCCACTTGATACGGAAAACGAACGGGCACCGTAGAGGCCGGAATTATGAAAACCGTTTACCCCATCCACCAGCCGCCGCACCGGCAACGCGGCGCCGTAACGCTGTTCGTCGCCCTGGTCGCGCTGGTGTTCATCACCATCATGACCGTCTATACCGCCAGCGTCGGCGTCATGGATCAACGCATGTCCGGCAACGAGCTGCGGCACCAGCAAGCCGAGGCGGCGGCCGAAGCGGGCTTGAACCAAGCCGTCGCCTATTTTAAAGCGAAGCCGACCACGGCCATTGCCGCCCAAACCTCGGCCGGCGCCGGATGGTCCACAGCACAAGACATCGTGCCGGCGGCGATCACGTTGCCGAACGGCGCCCAAGTGCAATGGGCCCGGGCCTTCCACTGCACCCAAGCGCTGGTGACCACGATTTGCCCGACGCCCAAAGACGCGGCCGGCGCCGCCGTTACCACGCCTTACAATTACAACGTCTTCCGCGCCCAAGGCACCTCGAGCGACGGTACCGGCACAGTGCAGGTCGAGCAGCAAATCGCCTTCGCCGCCAATATCGCGGCCGGCGGCGCCATCCCCAATGCGGCGCTGACGGCGGCCGGCATCGTCCCCATGGGCGGCAACTACAACGTCGTCGCCAACCCCAACGGCGGCGGGCCCGGCGTGCCGGTTTCCGTCTGGTCGCACTCTTCGGTATCGGGCGGCGGCAGCGCCTCCACCTGCAACCAGTCGGGATATGACTCGCAAACCAGCCAGTGCACCAGCGACCAAATCACGAGCGGCGGCACCATGGGACTGGACGTGGTGCAAAACGATCCCTACGTGTCCGCCGGCGGGCGCTTCCCCGACGACGTCTTCCAGTATTTCTTCGGCGTCTCCGCCGATCCGACCGCCTCGCCCCCCGGCTGGCAAACGGTCTACAACATGGCCCAGCAGATCACGGACTGCAGCACTTTGGGGCCGACGTCGGGCGGGCTGATCTGGTACACGGGCAGCCTGTGCGACCTGCCGTCGAACACCACCATCGGCGCCGCCACGGACGACCCCGCCACCACGGCCACGGAAGGACCGGTCATCCTGGTGGCGCAGGACGCGAATTTCAAAATGAACGCCAACACGGTGTTCAACGGCGTGATATTCCTGTTTTCCACCGCTTCGCCGCCAGTGAGCCCCGGCTCGGTCCTGCTCAACGGCGGCCCGGTGGTAAACGGCGCATTTCTGGCCAACAGCGGCCTGGACAACCTTTCCGGCACCTACACCGTCAAGTACGACGCCAGCATCCTGGCGCAACTGGCTCCCGCCCCCAGCGGCAACAACAACAACCCCATCAACGGCCACCCGGCGGACGTACCGGGCAGTTGGCGCGATTTCTAATTTTTTAAAGTATGGTGACGAACATGCAAACGCGCGCAAAGCATCAAGCAGGCTTCAGCCTCGTGGAGGTTTTGGTGGCGGCGGCCATATTCAGCCTGGGCGTATTGGCCGTGGTCAAGCTGCAAGGCGAGTTCCTACGCGGCAGCGGCGAAGCCGATGCCCGCTCCGTCGCCGTGCAGCTGGCGCAGCAAAAACTCGACGATTTGCGCCGTTTCGGCACAGGCACGGGAGCGTCCGCATTCGCCTTCACCGAAATCGACACCAACGCCGGCGGCGCCAAAGACGCCAACGGCAACCTCAACCTACCGGCGGACACCAGCACCAGCAATGGCAGCAACGTCGTAGGCAACACGGACTACAGCCTGAGCTGGACGGTAAGCCCCCAATACTTCGGCTCCCCCGTGAGCCAAACCGCCGTCGTCGACCCGGCCGGCAGCGCCAGCGCCAGCGTGGCGCAAAAGCAAGTCACCGTGACGGTAAGCTGGGTGGACCAAACGGGAACGACACAAAGCGTGCAGTTGGCGGACATCATCAACTCCATGTCCCCCGACTCGGCGGCCGGCCTGTCGGGAGGACCGTCCGCAGGAGCCGGAGCTTCCAACACCGGACCGGAAGTCATCTACACGCCCAGCACCTCGGCCGGCGTGGTACCGGTCGACGTGGGCGTGGACACCCACCGGGAAACCTTGGTGCCCACCGTTTCCGGAGGCCAGGTCAAATTCACCGCCTACACCTATGCCGCGACGGGCGTGCTGCTAAGGCAGGAAGATTTCACCACCGTGGGCTGCACCTGCACCTTGGGCGCGACCCAAGGCAGCGGCCGGACGCCGGCCCACGCCGTTTGGGTGGCGGGGACTACCAATTCCTTCCGCGACGTGGACGGCGACGTGGTGACCAAGGACGTGGGCACTAAGGCGAACAACCAGCAGGACGATATGTGCACCGCCTGCTGCCGCGACCATCACGATCCGGGCAGCAACGCCACCGACACCGTTGCCGCCAACCCCACCACCAGCGACCCATTGACCACCGGCGGCGGCGACGGCACAGCCGACGGCCTCAAGTATTGCGACCCCGCCAACGGCATATTCGACCGCTGCTACGATCCCTTCCGCGACGCCGGCGGCGCCGACGACTACACCAACGGCAAGCACAACCACTACACGACGGCGGGCGCCATCGCGACAGCGGGCCAGAACTATGTTGAATCCTGCCGCATGAAGCGGGTGGGCGGCTACTGGCGCGTGTACCAGGATTGGCAGCTGGTCAACACGCAAGCCTTCTCCCTCAACGACTTCACCACCACCGGCAGCACGGCCAAAGACGATTACGCCGCCTACGTGCAGCACATCGTCGACAATATCCTGAACGACAACTCCATCACCAAATTTTACGGGCAGAGTTTCACCTTACCGACGACGCCTCCCGCAGCGCAAAGGAATAGCTCCAACCCCTTGGTGATGCAGGTGGGAGACAAGGTGCAGCTGACCGGCCGGGCCGTTTACGTGGATTACCTGTTCTCCACCCTGCTGGACAAAGTGCGGGCGCAAAAGGCGGCCGGCTCGGACTACCTCGTCAACGTGCCCTTCTACGAAGTGGAAGTAACCGGCCGCGCCCCGACCTGCACCGACAGCCCCCTCCCGAACCAAGACTCCGCCTATACCGGCGGCTGGTGCCGCCCCACCGGCACCAGCAGCGTATCGGTCGGCGCGGTGGGCAACGGCGCCAACGCGCTCAATGCCGGCCAGGTTCAGGGCAACAGCGACAGCGGCGGCCAACGGACGGTCACCTTCGACTTCCGCCGCAGCAACACCGGCTTGACCGGCTCCAGCAGCCCGGCCGACGTCAACCCCAACGCCGCCAACCGCGACAGGCTCAAAAACCGCGCAAACGTCGTGGTACAAGTGCTCGGCGCCAGCTCCGCCACGGTTACCCTAACGGTGCCGATAACCGGCGGCTCGCCCACCAGCAGCGTGCTGTCGTTCACCGACACTTACGGCGCAGTGCAGTGCACCGGGACCGGCGCCGGCCCGTTCAACTGCCCGGTCCACTCCGGCGTAGCGGGAACCTTGACCTATACCGGATCGAACGCCACGCAAACGTGCACAGGCTCGGGCAGCTACAGCGCAATAGGGGCGAACACCACGCTATCGCCGGCGCTGGCCATTACCTGCACCACGACCGTGGTCAACTATCCGTTGACGATCAACTTCAATTACAGCCCGAGCAACAAGAAAGCTGACGCGGTCACTTCCTTGACGGCCGTGAACGCCCAAGGCAACAGCGTACTCAACGGTTCGTGCACACCGACGACCCAAGGCCAGACCATCACCGGCTTCACCTGCCAAGTGACGGCCAGCGCCGGTACGGTCACCTTCAGCGGCACGCGCACGTCCGGGCAGTCGACGACGGCCTGCTCGGGATCGGGCTCCTTCGCCGGCGCCACGCAATCCGGCGGCACGGCGACGGTGACGGTCACCTGCCAATAACGCCACCAAGGGAGGGTTCGCCGCAAAAGCGGCCCCTCCCTGCCGATGGCCGGACAAACCTTCGCCTCATCCCTCACGGGATGGGGCGATTTTTTTGCGCCCGGATTACCGCGTGAGAACCGTGTCCGCCCATCCCTCGGCGTCGCGCAGCGGAACCTCCAGGGCTTCGGGTAAACTAGCGAGCAACATCAGCCCCTTAATCAATGCGCCATGAACGACACCAATCCCTTGCTCGAATCCTTCGCCCTACCGCCCTTTTCCCGCATCAAGCCGGAACACGTTGAGCCGGCCATCAGGCAGTTGCTGGACGACAACCGCCGCGCCATCGACGCGTTGCTGACCGGCAACGAGGCCTACACCTGGGACAATCTGGTGCAGCCGCTGGAGGATCTGGACGACCGACTCAGCCGCGCCTGGTCGCCGGTGGGGCATATGAATTCGGTGGTCAACAGCGACGAACTGCGCGCCGCCTACAACGCGTGCCTGCCGCTGTTGTCCGAATACAGCACGGAGCTGGGCCACAACCGCAAGCTGTTCGAGGCCCACAAGAGCCTGGCGGAAGGGCCGGAATGGGCGAAATTGGACGAGGCGCAGAAAAAGATCGTCACCGACGCCCTGCGCGACTTCCACCTGTCCGGCGTGGACCTGCCCGAGGACAAGAAGGCGCGCTTCAAGGATATCGCCCGCGAACTGTCGGAAATCACCAGCCAGTTCGAGGACAACCTCATGGACGCCACCCACGGCTGGCACAAGCGCGTGCACGATCCGGCGCAACTGGCCGGTCTGCCCGACTCGGCGCGCAGCATGGCGCGGGAGCGGGCCGAGCAGGAAGGCGTGGAAGGCTGGCTGTTCACCCTGGAGTTTCCCTCGTACGTGGCGGTGATGACCTATGCCGATGACCGGGAGCTGCGCCGCGAGCTGTACGAAGCCTATGTGACCCGCGCTTCGGAAGCGGGACCCAACGGCGGCCGCTGGGACAACACGGAGCTGATGAACCGCATCCTCGCCCTGCGCCACGAAGAGGCACAGCTGCTGGGCTACGCCAACTACGCCGAGCTGTCCCTGGCCACCAAAATGGCCAAGTCGACCCGGCAAGTGCTGGATTTCCTCAACGACCTGGCACGGCGCTCCCGCCCCATGGCGCTACAGGATTTGCAGGAGCTGCGCGACTACGCCCGCCAACAGCACGGCGCGGACGAGCTGCAAGCGTGGGACATCGGCTACTACGCGGAAAAACTGCGCCAGCACCGTTTCCAGCTATCGGAAGAAGAAGTCCGCCAGTATTTCCCGGCCCAGAAAGCCATCGACGGCATGTTCGCCATCGTCGAGAAGCTGTACGGCATCAGCTTCCGCCGCGTCGAAGGCGTCGATACCTGGCACCCGGACGTGCATTTCTACGAAATCCTCGCCGACGACGGCCAAGTGCGCGGCCAGTTCTATCTGGACCTCTACGCTCGCTCGAAGAAGCGCGGCGGCGCCTGGATGGACGATTGCGTCACCCGCCGCAAGCTGGAAGGCAAGGTGCAGCTGCCGGTAGCCTACCTCACCTGCAACTTCCCGCCGCCCACCAAGGACCAGCCGTCCCTGTTGCGCCACGACGACGTCACCACCCTGTTCCACGAATTCGGCCACGGCCTGCACCACATGCTGACGCGGGTGGACTATTTGTCCGCCTCCGGCATCCACGGCGTGGAATGGGACGCGGTGGAGCTGCCCAGCCAGTTCATGGAGAACTTCTGCTGGGAGCGAGAAGGGCTGGACTTGATCGCCGGCCATTGGCAGACCGGCGCGCCGCTGCCGGAGGAGCTGTACAAGAAAATGCTGGCGGCCAAGAACTTCCAGTCCGGCATGATGATGGTGCGGCAGCTGGAGTTCTCCATCTTCGACTTCCGCATCCACGGCGAATACGACCCGGCCCAGGGCGGGCGCATCTACGACATCCTGGACGAAGTGCGGCGCGAGGTATCGGTAGTAATCCCGCCGGCTTTCAACCGCTTCGCCCACAGCTTCTCGCACATCTTCGCCGGCGGCTACGCGGCGGGCTATTACAGCTACAAGTGGGCGGAGGTGCTGTCGGCGGACGCCTTTGCGCTATTCGAGGAAACTGGGATATTCAACCCGGAAACCGGCCGCAAGTTTCTGGAGAATGTTCTGGAGCGGGGCGGCTCCCGCGAAGCCATGGAGAATTTCGTGGCTTTCCGGGGACGGGAACCTAGCATCGACGCGCTGCTGCGGCACAACGGCATCGCCGCCTGAAATCGAGGAGGCGTCCCGCGCGGCGGCGACCGACTATAGTGTTCCTTACCCGCAGGCAAACCGCTGGGCAGCCGAGACCGGCTGCCATAGCTAACCGTCTACAAGGACTTCACCAGAGGAACTCGCCATGAGCAAAAAATATCTCGCCGGCTTGATGCTGGCAGCTCTCGCCATGACCACCCTGTCGCAAGCGGGATGGGCGAAAGGCCCCGGAACGGGGCGCGGCCACGGCGGCGGCTGGTCCAACAGCAACCGCCAGCAGGACGAAGACAGTCTGCGCGGCCGTGACAGGGCCGAGGAACGCGAAGATTATCGCGACCAGCGGCAGGATCAACGAGAGCTGAACAGGGACTACCGCGAACGCGGCCAGGAACGGGACGACTTTCGCGGACAAGGCCGCGGCGGCAAAGGAAAGCACTAAACTCAACCGCAGAAAGTAACACGGTCCGAAGCGAGGCGCCTCCGCCGGCCGGAATTGTGCGCCGCAAATGTTTTGATCCGACACCGTAGTTCATCTACAATCCCGAACGGCGTCATAACCCCAGCATAACAACGGCGCGCGGAGGCAATTTCATGAAGATCACAAAAACCCTATTACTAGCCCTCGGCGGGCTGTTGATGTTGTCGGGGCTGGCGCTAGCGAAAAGCGACACGCCCGACTTCGACGATCTGAAGGCGCAATACGTCAAGGATCACCCCGGCAAAGGCTCCCACGCCGAATACTGGGAGCCCATCCCCATCCAGAAATACTGGAATCCGCGTAATTTCTACAAGCCGCCGCAAACCGTGAGCGGCGAAGTGGCCCGCGACGCCTGCGTCGCCTGCCACCAGAGCACCACCCCGGGCGCCTACCACGCCTGGAAGGGCAGCACCCACGCCAACCTGGACAAGATCCGCAACATGCCCAACAGCATGGATGCCCGCTACTACAAAAAAGACAAGCTGGCGGAAGTGGAAAAGCAACTGGTTAAGCAAGGCCTGCTGCAGGAAGGCCAGCAGCTGACCGAAGTCGGCTGTATCGACTGCCACGGCGGTGTCGGCAAGCAATCCATCCAGCACGACAAGGATCTGGTGATGCCGGACCGCGCCTTGTGCGGCACCTGCCACACGCCGGAGTTCGCCGAGGCGGAGTCGGAAAAGAACCAGGAATGGCCGCAGAAACAGTGGGGCAAGGGCCATCCCTCCCACGCCGTGGACTGGGCCGCCAACGTGGAAACCGCCATCTGGGCCGCCATGCCCCAGCGGGAAATCGCCGCCGGCTGCGACATGTGCCACTACCAGCAGAACAAGTGCGACGGCTGCCATACCCGCCACACCTTCTCCGCCGCCGAGGCGCGCCAGCCCGAAGCTTGTGCCACCTGCCACAACGGCGTGGACCACAACGAGTGGGAGAACTACCAAACCTCCAAGCACGGCACCGTCTACCAGACCCAAAAGAAGGACTGGAACTTCGAAGCGCAGCTGAAGGACTCCTTCACCAAGGGCCATTACACCGCGCCCACTTGCCAAACCTGCCACTTCGAGTTCAAGGGCGAATACAGCCATAACCTGGTGCGCAAAGTGCGCTGGGCCTTCAACCCGACGCCGGCCATCGCCGACAACCTGAGCCATCCCTGGTTCCAGGATCGCAAGGAAGCCTGGGTGGAGACCTGCTCCAACTGCCATTCCCCCAGCTTCGGCGAGGCTTACCTGACCGCGGCCGACAAGGGCACCATCGACGGCCTGAAAGTGGAACAGGAAGCCAAGAAAGTCGTTACCGCCCTGCACAAGGAAGGCTTGCTGCCCGGCCAGAAGACCAACCGCCCTGCTCCGCCCAAACCGGAGAAGGACGAGGCCGGCGGCTTCTTCCAGCTGTTCTGGGCCAAGGGCAACAGCCCGACCCATGTGGAGCGCGTCTATGCCGACATGTGGGAGCACGACGTGATCAAGCTGTACAAGGGCATCTTCCACGCCAACCCGGGCGGCTTCACCTACACGGAAGGCTGGTCCGAGCTGATGCGCGACTATGCGGAAATCATGGACGCCAACACCCAGCTGCGTGAAAAGGCCGCCATGAAGGTAGGCAGCGCCAGCGCCGCCCCGGTCGGCAACGACCAGGACAAGGAAGGCGGCATGGGACGTTACGTCCTGGGCGTGGCGCTGATCGGCGCCGGCTGGATGGCAATGCGCCGCCGCAAAAAGTAAGCAGCCCCTCGGTTCCCACGCTTCGGCGTGGGAACGCCTTATCTCAAGCCACGTTCCCTGGGTAAACGCTGATCGATCCAGCCTTTACCCAGGGAACGTGGCCTCCAATCCCTCGAAAACCCTCCCCACCCGCCGCGCCGGGCCGTATGTTTCCGGCAGGCCGGGGAAACAGAATTCGGCATTCCCGTGACTCAACGACTTCGTTTATTTTTCGGTATTGCGCTATTGCTGGCGGGCGGCGCCATCGTCGTGCTCGGCCTTCCCGACCTGCCGTTTTTCTGGCATAGGCCGTTCAGCTACAGCAAGCAGGCCGAGCTGAAACCCGGCGACGCGGACTTTCCCAAACTGGAAAGCCGTTACCCGCTGGATAAGCTGACCCGCTACGCCATTACCCGCGACGGCGGCAACGCATTGACCCTGCCCGTGGCGGATTACCGCGACGCCCAGGGCCAAACGCGACGCGCCATGGTGAATTTACCGACCAACGCCGCGGTACCGGGTCCTACCGAAGCCGCCCAGCAGTTGCGGCACGACATTTGGGCCAGAGCGGCCAAGTCCATCGCCAGCCACGTCGGCCCCCACGCCCTGTTCCTCTCCTGGTGGGACGACGGACAACGCCTGCACCTGCTTAGCGGCGCGGACAGCTGGGGCCTGCTGCCCGACGCCGAAGGCTGGCGCGACGGGCACGAACGGCAATTCTGGCTGGAACTGGCGGGCGGCCGCGACGACGGCCAAAAGCAGCGCCAACTGGCGCGCTGGTTGACCATGGATGCGGCCCAAGCGGTCAAGGAAATGGCCGAGGCGGTGCCCAAGGACAAGGACGCCTATGTGTTGGTAACCGTGGACGACTTGGCCCGCCTGGGCGAAATCGAAAACCTGGCCGGCGTCAGCCTGCCCCTGGAAACGCAGGTATTTCCCTCGGGCGAGAACTTCCATGCCCTGATCGCCCAGGTCAAGCGTTGGGCGGGTGAAAGCGAGCGGACCGGGAAAGATCAAAATGACAAGCCCGCGCAGCAGGAAGAAGCCGCCAGCAACTACCTGGTGCAGCAACTGCCCGGCGTCGGCGTGCGCGCCTGGCGCGTCGCCGACCCCAAGGCCAACGACCTGCTCATCACGCGGCTGCTGCCTTTCACCGGCTCGCTCAACCGGCCGCTGGAGGGACTGCAGTTGGTATACCAGTCGGAACAGGCTTATTTGTCGGTTTACCGCTTGGCAAAATCGCCCTGAAGCAAAGCCGTTGTACCGACTTTAGCGGGCATTTCCGCCTACAGCCGCCGCGAAGCGGAAAAGAAGGCTGGCCGAAAGTCGGTACTCCAAGCCTCACTCGGATAAAATGGGCGTTCGACCACCCCAACAGCCCCATCGAGCCCATGCCCCCCGCCCAACTGCTAGTGGACAACCTGGAATGCCAGAGGGGCGACCGCGTGTTGTTCAGCGGCCTGAATTTCCAGGTCGAGGCCGGCCAATTGCTGCTGGTGGAAGGGGAAAACGGCGCCGGCAAAACCAGCCTGCTGCGTTTGTTGTGCGGCTTGAGCCGGCCGGCGGCCGGCGAGGTGCGCTGGCGCGGCGAGAACATCGCCCGTCATCGCGCCCAGTTCCATAACGACATGGCCTATTTCGGCCACCACGGCGGCGTCAAACTGGAGTTGACCGCCCTGGAAAACCTCGTCGCCGCCAGCGCTCTGCGCCGCCATGTGACGGTGATCGAGATGGAAGAGGCCCTGTATCAGGTCGGCCTGGGCGGTTTCGAGGACATTCCCGGCCGGCGTTTGTCGGCCGGGCAGAAGCAGCGCCTGGCCTTGGCCCGCTTGCTGTTGAGCCAGGCCACGCTGTGGATCATGGACGAGCCGTTCACCGCGCTGGACGTGGACGGCATCGCTCTGGTGGGCGGACTGTTGGAGCGCCACGCCGCCAACGGCGGCTTGGCGGTGCTGACTTCCCACCAGCCGGTGGAATTGAAAACCGACCTGCACAGACTGAGATTGGGATGAACGGTACCCCCCACGCCATGGCCGCCCTGATCCGCCGCGACCTGCTGCTGGCCTTCCGCCACCGGGGCGAGCTGGCCAATCCGTTGCTGTTTTTCGCCATGATCGTCACGCTCTACCCCCTGGGCGTCAGCCCCGATCCCGAGCTGTTGCGCGTGGTGGCCCCCGGCGTCATCTGGATCGCGGCGCTTTTGGCGGCGCTGTTTTCCCTGGAAAACCTGTTCCGCTCCGACTTCGACGACGGCGCCCTGGAGCAAATGGCGCTCAGCCCTCATCCCCTGCCGCTGCTGGTGCTGGCGCGGGTGTTGGCCCACTGGCTGGTGTCGGGCCTGCCCCTGCTGCTGCTGGCGCCGCTGTTGGCCCTTCAGCTGAATCTCAACGCTGCCGCCATCCAGGCCCTGCTCGCCACCCTGGCGCTGGGTACGCCGCTGTTGAGCCTGGTGGGCGCCATCGGCGTGGCCCTCACGGTGGGCCTGCGCCGCGGTGGCATGTTATTGACCCTGCTGGTGATGCCGCTTTACATTCCGGTGCTGATTTTCGCCACCAACGCCGTCACCGCCGCCGGCGCCGGCATGCCCATCGAAGGGCAGCTGTATTTCCTGGCCGCGCTGCTGGCGCTGGCCCTCACCCTGGCACCGCTGGCCGTGGCGGCGGCGCTGCGCATTAGCCTGAGCTAGAGGAGAACGATCCGATGAGCGAAGTCCTTTTGTTCCGCACCAAGGCTGTCCGAAGGAAATACCATGGCTATGTCTAGCAACGTCGCGCTACGGCTTGCCGAACACCTGCACCACAACCTGCTCCGATACATTCTCGTCGCCTATTCGGTTGCCGCAGTATTTCCCGAAGCCGGCCTGGCCATCCGAAACATCAATTTCCTGACGATTTCGATTTTCGACGAAACCGTTCAAATCACCGTTCCCGCGGCGCTACTGGCGACACTGCTGTTTAACGCCGGCCTGGGCATCCGCGTGGAGAGCTTATTCGGTCTGGTCAAACGTCCTCTCCTGTTGATATTGGGATTGGCGGCCAACCTCGCCATTCCCCTGGCGTTTATTCTTGCCATATCCATATTCATGCTTCCCTGGCACAACCCAACCGAAGTCCAATACATTCTGGTTGGGCTGGCGTTGATCGCCTCCATGCCCATCGCCGGATCCTCCTCGGCGTGGTCGCAGAATGCCGACGGCGATTTGGCCCTAAGCCTGGGACTGGTCATCCTTTCGACCTGCTTGAGCCCGCTGACGACACCGATGGCATTGAATGCAGCCGGCTGGGTAGCAAACGACGTATACGCCCAACTACTGAACGAACTGGCCGATCATCAAACCAAGGTATTTCTGGCGATGTTCGTATTTCTACCCACTACCTTGGGCATCGGTGCCCGCCGGCTGATGCGCGAAGGCCAATGGGAGCAAGCCAAGCCCCTCATAAAGCCGGCCAATACGATGGTCCTTCTCACATTGATCTATTCGAATGCCGCCGTTGCCTTGCCTCAGGCTTTAGCCAATCCCGACTGGGACTTCTTTGCCGCCTTAACCGCCATTCTTGTGTTGCTGAGCGTCGTCACCTTCGGCTCCGGCTGGATGATCGCCCAAGGCTTGCGGGTAACGCATACCCAACGCGCCGCGTTGATGTTCGGGTTGGGCATGAATAACAACGGAACCGCCATGGTGCTGGCATCCACGGTATTCAGCCAAATGCCGGAAATCATGCTGTCGATAATCCTCTACAACCTGCTGCAACACTTTGCCGCCGGTATTGTCGACCGTTGGATCATCCGGACACCTCTGCCTTTGCAATACGGCACACACGCATAAACACCATCAACCTGCGAACACCTATGTGGTCCTTCTTCTACAAACTCGCCTCCCCCAAATACTTCTACGACCTGGCCGGCAAGTTCATACCCTGGCTGGGCGGACTGGCGGCCGTGTGCTTGGTCGCCGGACTCTACCTAGGCCTGTTCGTAGCCCCGCCCGACTACCAGCAGGGCGAAAGCTACCGCATCATGTTCGTGCACGTGCCCAGCGCCTGGATGTCCATGTTCATCTACACCTTCATGGCGGTGGTGAGCGGCATCGCCATGATCTGGAACATCAAGCTGGCGGACGTGATGGCGCAAAGCTCGGCGGCCCTGGGCGCCTCCTTCACCTTCCTGGCCCTGGCCACCGGCAGCCTGTGGGGCAAACCCATGTGGGGCGCCTGGTGGGTGTGGGACGCGCGGCTGACCTCGGAACTGATCCTGTTGTTCCTGTACCTGGGTTACATCGCCCTCACCAACGCCATCGAAGACACCCGCACGGCGGGCCGGGCCGGCGGCATTTTGATCCTGGTGGGCGTGGTCAACATCCCCATCATCCATTACTCGGTGGAGTGGTGGAACACCCTGCACCAGGGCGCCACTGTGACCAAAATCGACAAGCCCTCCATCCACGCCAGCATGCTGTGGCCGCTGCTGCTGATGGCATCGGCCTTCCAGTTCTACTACTTCACCGTAGTGCTGATGCGGGCGCGGGCGGAAGTGCTGGAGCGGGAGAAGCGCAGCGCTTGGGTGGCGGAGCTGTTGAATCGCCGGGCTGGATAGCCCAAGATGGCCGGAGCTAGCGGATGGGAGCATCAGCCATGAGCAGCGTTTCCGAAAAACTGTACACGCCGGAGGAATACCTGGCTTTGGAGCGCCAGGCTGAATTCAAGAGCGAATACATCAACGGCCGCATTTACGCCATGGCCGGCACCAGTCGGGCGCACAATCTGATTGTCTTCAACCTTGTCCGCGAATTGGGCAACCAGTTGAAGGGCCGGCCCTGCGAAGCCTATGTGGCCGACATGCGCGTGAAAGTTACTCCCACCGGCCTTTACACCTACCCGGATGTGGCGGTGGCCTGCGGCGACATTCGCTTCGACGACCAGCACAACGACACCTTGCTCAACCCCGGCGTCATCGTCGAAGTGCTGTCGGAAAGCACCGAGGCCTACGACCGCGGCGAAAAATTCGCCCATTACCGCCGCCTCGCATCGTTGCGCGAGTACGTGCTGGTGTCCCAGGACCGCATGCGGGTGGAGCACTATCTACGCGACGGCGAGCAGTGGATACTGACCGAACTGAACCAGCCGGAAACGGTGCTGGAACTGTCGTCGATCCAGTGCGGCGTGTTGCTGAAAGACATTTACGACAAAGTGACCTTGTCATAACGGCCTTCGAGGCTTTTGAGTAAGACCCTACCTCCATGAATTTCGAAACGTTCTTCCACATGGGCGGCTACGCCCTCTACGTTTGGACCAGCTACGGGCTGGCTTTAGCCGTGCTGGCGATCAACCTGATCCTGCCGCTGCGCCGCAAGGCCCAGCTACTGGAAAGCCTGGAGCGGGCCCAGCGCCAGGAATCCCGCAAACAGGCCGGCCGAACAGCCGCCGAGGAGAACGCCGCATGAAGAATTTAACCCCCCGCCAGCGCCGCATGGTTTGGGTGGGGCTGTTGATCGCCGGCGTCGCCGTCGCCGCCTTCCTGGCCCTAACCGCGTTCCAGAAAAATCTGCTGTATTTCTACACGCCCAGCCAGATCGCGGCGGGCGAGGCGCCCAAAGGCTATCCGTTCCGCGTCGGCGGCCTGGTGGAGCAAGGCAGCGTGCAGCGCGACCCGCAAAGCCTATTGGTGCGTTTCACCGTCAGCGACGGCAAGGCCAGCGTGCCCATCGCCTACACCGGCATCCTGCCCGACCTGTTCCGCGAAGGCCAGGGCATCATCGCCATGGGCCAGTTGGACGATGCCAACGTGTTCCAGGCCAGCGAAGTGCTGGCCAAGCACGACGAAAACTACATGCCGCCGGAAGTGGCCGACTCCCTGAAAAAGAACGGCCAGATGCCCACCACTTACAAGGACTACCAGAAATGATCGCCGAACTGGGCCACTTCTGTCTGGTCATGGCTTTGCTCATGGCCGGCGTGCAAGCCGTATTTCCCTTGTGGGGCGCGGCCAACGGCAACGGGCTATGGATGGCCCTGGGCAAGCCGGCCGCCCGCTCCCAAGCCATGTTCTTGTTGGCCGCTTTCGGCTGCCTGGTGTACGGCTTCGCCGGCAACGACTTCTCCGTGGCCTACGTCGCCGAAAACTCCAACTCGGACCTGCCCACCTACTACCGCATCGCCGCCACCTGGAGCGCCCACGAAGGCTCCATGCTGCTGTGGGCGGTGATCCTCGGCCTGTGGACGGTGGCGGTGACCATCTTCAGCCGCACGCTGAGCGACGACTTCCTCGCCCGCGTGCTGGGCGTGATGGGGCTGGTGAGCATGGGCGTGCTGAGCTTCATCCTGTTCACCTCCAATCCGTTCGGGCGAATGTTCCCGCCCGCCCCGGACGGCGCCGACTTGAACCCGCTGTTGCAAGACTTCGGCCTCACCGTGCACCCACCCATGCTCTACATCGGCTACGTGGGGCTGGCGGTGGCTTTCGCTTTCGCCATCGCGGCGCTGCTGTCCGGCAACCTGGACTCGGCCTGGGCGCGCTGGTCGCGGCCCTGGACCCTGGTGGCCTGGATGTTCCTCACTTTCGGCATCACCCTGGGCTCCTGGTGGGCATACTACGAACTGGGCTGGGGCGGCTGGTGGTTCTGGGATCCGGTGGAGAATGCGTCTTTCATGCCCTGGCTGGTGGCCACCGCGCTGATTCACTCCCTGGCGGTCACGGAAAAGCGCGGCGCCTTCAAGGCCTGGACCGTGCTGCTGGCAATCTTCGCCTTTTCCCTGAGCCTGATGGGCATGTTCCTGGTGCGCTCCGGCGTGCTCACTTCGGTGCACGCTTTCGCCTCTGACCCGGCCCGCGGCCTGTTCATCCTGGTGTTCCTCGGTTTGACGGTGGGCGGCTCCCTGGCCCTCTACGCCTGGAAGCTGCCGGCAGTGAAGGAGCACGTGCACTACGAATTCGCATCCCGCGAAAACCTGTTGCTGGTCAACAACCTGCTGTTGGTGGTGGCCGCCGCCAGCATCCTGCTGGGCACGCTCTACCCGCTGATTTTGGACGCCTTGCACCTGGGAAAGATTTCCGTGGGCCCGCCCTATTTCAGCGCCGTGTTCACCCCGCTGATGGCGCCGATATTCCTGCTGGCGGGACTCGCCCCCATGGTGGGCTGGCGCTCGGCCGAGCTGGGCAAGATCGCCCGCCGCTTGCGCTGGGTCGCGCCGGTCAGCCTGGCGGTCGGCATCGCCTTGGCGGCCATCTGCTTCAAACCGGTGGAATTGAAAGCCATGGCCGCGCTGGCGATGGCCCTGTGGCTGGCGGCCACCGCGCTCATTTCTTTCTATAGCCGGGTCGGCTTGCGCGACTCGCTCAAGGACGGCCTGCGCCTGCAATCCGCCGGCTTCTACGGCATGACCGTGGCCCACATCGGCCTGGCGGTGTTCCTGGCCGGCGTCGCCGTGTCGTCCCTCTACAGCCAGGAAAAAACCGTGCGCCTGGCACCGGGCGAGACGGCGGAACTGGGCGGCTACGCCTTCCGCTTCGACGGGGTGGAAGCCGCCCCCGGCCCCAACTACGTGGCCCAGCAGGGCCGCTTCACGGTGAGCCGCGACGGGCAAACGGTCGCCGAACTGCACCCGGAAAAGCGCCGCTACAACGTACGCGGCAACACCATGACCGAAGCCGCCATCGACCCCAGCCTGTCCCGCGACCTTTACGTCGCCCTGGGCGAGCCCCTGGGCGACAACGCCTGGAGCGTGCGCCTCTACCACAAGCCCATGATCCGCTGGATCTGGCTGGGCGGCTTGGTGATGATGGCGGGCGGGCTGCTCGCCGCGTTGGACCGGCGCTACCGCCTGGCCAAAGCGCTGGTGGCCGGGCGTGCGAGCGCGACAGCCAGCCCCGCCGGTCGGCCGGTTTGACATTCGCGCCGCCCCCCGCATAATCGTTCCATGGCAGCCACTTCCCTCAGAATCGCGCTCGCGTTGCTCCTGGCCGTCGCCCAACTGGCGGCGCCCCTGGTGCATGCCCATGTGGGCGGCGAGGCCATGACGGGCAAAGTGCATTTGCCGGGCTTGGAAACGCTGGCGGCATCGCCGGATGCGGCGACGTCGGTCGCGGCCGATCCCTCGCCGCAAGAGCCCGGAATGGCGGTCGGCATCGCCACGGGCCTGCAGGCCAAACCGGATCGCGTACTGTCGCCTCCCAGCCCCCAGCTGGCGCTGATGTTTTTCCCCTCGCCGGCGAACTGCGGCCAGATCGCGGCGAGCCCATCGCCGAAGGAACTCGGCCCTTCCCCCCTAGCCAGCCCCCCCAGACGAAAGCTGGCGTCGCCGCGCGCACCGCCCTTCTCGGCTACGCTTTAATCTTTCGTTGCCAAACGTCGCCGGGCCCCGGGCAAGAGCCGTGGCCCGGCGACGCCGGCAACGTAGACTCGACCCTTATTGCGTGTCTCGACCTGTCCGGGCTGTCGCGAACCTGCTCGCGCCCCATGGAGTTTTTCATTTATGTTCATCAAACTCCGGCACTTGCCGGCGCTGTCACTCAGCGTTTTTCTCGGGGCGTCGCCTTTCTGCGCCACGGCGGACAGCAACCATGCCGCCATCGAACACTACGACCAATTGATCAGCGACCCCGGGTTAAACCTTAAGCAGCTGGTCGACATCGCCACCGAGGTTTACCCCAAGCTGGCCGTGGCGGGCGCCATGGAGGAAGAAGCCGGCGCCCTCAAACGGCGCGGCGACAGCTGGATGCCCGGTTATCCGCAATTGTACGCCCAGTACATCGACGACTCCCTGAGCCGCGACCGCGGCATCAAGCAAGTCCAGACCGGCATCCAGATGCCGCTGTGGATGTGGGGCCAGAAAGCGGCCGGCCAGCACTTGGCCGAGCAAGCCGCCACCAATGCCGCCGAATTCCAGCGCGCACTGCGTTACGAAGTGGCGGGGCTGGTGCGGGAGCTGTTGTGGGAGATCAGCCTGGCGGAAAGCCGTTACCACTTGGCCAAGCAGGTATACGACTTGTCCACCCGGCTGACGGACACCGTGCGGCTGCGAGTCGATGCCGGCGATTTGGCGCGCGCCGACTTGCTGCTGGCGCAAAGCGACAACCTGGAAAAGCTCAATGCCTTCACGGAAACGGAGGCCAACCTAATGCACGCGCGCCAAGCCTACATCAACCTCACGCGGCAGGAGCGCATACCGGGCGCTTACGACGAGCAGCGCAGCCCGCGCACCGACATCGGCGGCGACCACCCGGCCCTCGCGGCAGCCTCCACCGCCGTGGAGCGGGCCCGCGCCGAACTGGAATGGGTGAAAAAGTCCAAGCAAGGCAACCAGCCCACCGTTCTGGTGGGCACCCAGCACGACTGGTTCCAGCGGGGCCAGGCGCGCGACGACTCCACCAACCTAGTGGTGCAAGTGCCCTTCGGCGGCAGCGACTACAACGCGCCGGTGGAAGCGGACGCCAACGTCAAGCTCAGCCACGCCATCGCCGACCGCGACCTGTTGGCACGCCAGCTCGAACGGTCCCTGCACGAAGCGAAACACCACCTGGAAGTGGACAAGGCGCAACTGGGGGTGGCCGTGGAGCGCAAGAAGCTGGCCGAGCGGCATTTCGAAATCAGCCGTACCAGCTTCGAAGCCGGCGAAATGGAGCTGCTGGACTTGCTCAAAATCGAATCCGCCGCCCGCACCGCCATCCGCGACGCCGAGCTGCTGGCCATTCAATTGAAACGCGACACCGCCCGTTACAACCAGGTGGTGGGGGAAATGCCATGAAAATTGTTACCGAATATGCGCCGCGCGCCGCGCAACGATATCGGCATGCCGTGCGCCCCCTGGCGCTGATCGCCGCCCTGGCGACGGCCGCCCCGGCCCATGCGGCGCCCCTTATTCCCATCACGGCCGATCAAGCCGCCAAGCTGGATATCCGCACCGCCAAGCCGCGCCCGGCCGGAGCCACGCCGTTGCTGTCCGCCTCCGCGCGGGTGGTGGTGCCGCCGGGGCGTGAATTCATGGTCAGCGCCACTCACGCCGGCCTGGTCAGCCGCATCGATGTGGCCGTGGGCGACACAGTGACCAAAGGCCAGGTATTGGCGCAAATGGCCAGCCCGGCCTTCCTCACCTTGCAACGGGAGGCCCTCCAGGCGTCCCACGAGCATCATTTGGCCGACAGCCTGCTAAACCGCGACCAGAAGCTGCTGGCCGAGGGCGCCATTCCCAAACGCCGCTGGGACGAAACCCGCACCCTGCACGACAAGAACTCCGCCGGCGACGCGGAAGTGCGCCAAGTGCTATCCATTGCCGGCATGACGCCCGCCGAAATCGACCAGCTGTTCAAGACCCAAAAACTGACCGACCGGCTGGAAATCCGGGCGCCGGTGTCCGGCACGGTGCTGGAACGGCTGGTGACCACCGGCGAGCGGGTGGATCAGCTCGCCGCCCTATTCCGCGTGGCCGACGTGAGCCGCTTATGGCTGGAAATCGACCTGCCGCCGGAACAAGTCGACAAAGTGGCCGACGGCGACGTGGCGCGCGTGCAAGGCCGCGAAATCAGCGCCCGCATCGACAGCGTCGGCAAACAGGTGCTGCCCGCCACCCACAGCGTGGTGGCGCGGGCGGAAGTGGACAACGGCGCCCAGCGCCTCTACCCCGGCCAAACCGTCGGGGTGGACATCCTCCGCTCCGGCGCAGCCGCCGGCTTCCGCGTTCCCGCCGCCGCCCTGGCCCGGCAAGCCGGCGCCAGCTATGTCTTCGTGCGCCTGCCGCAGGGATTCGAACCGCGCACCGTCGAGTTCCTGGGGCAAACCAACGGCGACGTGGTGGTGAGCGGCGCCCTAAGCGAACAAGACGACGTGGCAGTGCAAGGCGTTGCCGCCATCAAAGCCAAATGGACGGAAAGCGAGGGCGGCGAATAGTGGCGACGCTGATCCGCTTGGCGCTGACCCAGCGCCTCCTCATCCTGGTTCTTACCACGCTGATGGCCGCGGGCGGCTATATCGCCGCCCGCGGACTCCCCATCGACGCGTTTCCCGACGTGGCCCCCACCCAGGTCAAAATCATCGTCAAAGCCCCCGGCATGACGCCGGAAGAAGTGGAGTCCCGCATCACCGCCCCCATCGAGCTGGGCCTCTTGGGCATTCCCAAGCAGACCATGCTGCGCTCCATCGCCAAGTACGCCGTCACCGACATCACGGTGGACTTCGAGGAAGGCACGGACATCTATTGGGCGCGCCAGCAAGTGGCGGAGCGCCTCAACGGCGTTTGGGCCGATCTCCCCGGCGGCATCGACGGCGGGGTCGCGCCCATGACCACGCCCTTGGGCGAAATGTTCATGTTCACCATCGAGGGCGATATTTCCCTCACCGAGAAGCGCCGGCTGCTGGACTGGACGATCCGCCCGTTATTGCGCAACGTGCCCGGCGTGGCCGACGTCAACGCCCTGGGCGGCTCGGTGCGTAGTTTCGAGGTGACACCGGACCATTTGCGCATGGCGGCGCGGGGCGTGGACTTCCAGGAACTGAAAAGCGCTTTGCAGGCCAACAACAGCAACGACGGCGCCGGCCGCGTCAGCGAGGGCGAGGAATCGTTGCTGGTGCGCTCGGAAGGACGCATCCAGAGCCTGGAAGACCTTGCCGCCATCGTCGTGGCGAACAAGGACGACGTGCCGATCCGCGTCGGCGACGTGGCGAACGTGCGCATCGGCGCGTTGACCCGCTATGGCGCGGTCACGCAGGACGGCAAAGGCGAGGCGGTGGAAGGGCTGGTGCTGAGCCTGCGCGGCGCCAACGCCCGCCAGGTGATCGCCGGTCTGGAACAAAAGCTGGAAGACCTCAAGCCGGCGCTGCCCCCGGGCGTCAGCCTCAAAGTGTTCTACAACCGCGGCGACCTGGTGGGCCGCGCCGTGCACACGGTGGTGAAAGCCTTGATCGAAGCCGTGGTGCTGGTGGTGGTGTTGCTCGCCCTGTTCCTCGGCGACGCCCGCGCCGCGTTGACCGTGGCCTTGTCCCTGCCCCTGGCGGCGCTGTGGACCTTCATCCTGATGAGCTGGTTCGGCTTGTCGGCCAACCTCATGAGCCTGGGCGGCCTGGCCATCGCCATCGGCATGCTGGTGGACGCCGCCGTGGTGGTGGTGGAAAACATCGCCACGCGGCTGGCCGACGGCGAGGCGGCCGCCCGGCTGCCGCGTTTGCACGTGATCTACCGGGCGGTGAAGGAGGTTTCCCTACCGGTCACTTCCGGCATCCTCATCATCATCATCGTGTTCCTGCCCCTGCTCAGCCTGGAAGGGCTGGAAGGCAAGCTGTTCGGCCCGGTGGCGCTAACCATCGTCTTCGCCCTGTCCGGCTCGTTGCTCATGTCGCTCAGCGTCATCCCGGTGCTGGCCTCGTTCCTGCTCAAGCACGTGTCCCACGAGGAACCCTGGCTGCCGCGCAAGCTGCACGCCCTCTACCGGCCGACCCTGCTGTGGTGCCTGGAGCACGTGCCGACGGTGGTGAAGACCGCCGGCGGCCTACTGGTCCTGACCGTGCTGCTGTTCACCCAGATCGGCAAAACATTCATGCCCACCATGGACGAAGGCGACATCATCGTCCAGGTGGAAAAACTGCCTTCCATCACCTTGGAGCAATCCACCCGGCTGGACCAGCAAATCCAGAAAGCCATCCTCAAGCAAGTGCCGGAAGTGACCCGCGTCATCGCCCGCGTCGGCTCGGACGAACTGGGGCTGGATCCCATGGGCCTCAACGAAACCGACACGTTTCTGGTGCTGAAACCGCGCGACGAATGGCGCATGGGCGACAAGGACGCCCTCATCGACGAAATCCGCAAGGTAATGGACGAGTTCCCCGGCATCGCCTACGGCTTCACCCAGCCCATCCAGATGCGCGTGACGGAAATGCTCACCGGCGTGCGCGGCGACGTGGCGGTGAAACTGTTCGGCCCGGAACTGGCCGTGCTCAACGCCAAGGCGGAGGAAATCGTCGCCGCTCTGAAGAAAGTGCCGGGGGCGTCGGACGTGTTCACCATCCGCAACGAAGGCATGCAGTACCTGCGCCTCAGCGTGGACCGCCTGGCCGCCGGTCGGCTGGGGCTCACCGGCGACGCCTTGCAGGAAGCCCTGCGCGCCAGCATCGAAGGCCTGCGGCTGGGCATCGTGCAGGAAGGCATCCAGCGCACCCCCCTGATCCTGCGCGGCCCCGGCGACATGGGAACCTTATCCGCCTTGCAGGTGGCCCTGCCCAACGAACTGCGCGCCCCCCTGTCCACCGTCGCCAAGCTGGAGCGGGTGGAAGGCGTGGTATCCGTAGCGAGGGAACGGGGCCAGCGCTTCGCCGTGGTGCGCAGCAACGTGCACGACCGCGACCTGGTGGGCTTCGTCGAGGAGGCCCGGCAGGTGGTGCAAAAAGAAGTGCAGCTGCCGCCCGGCTACTTCCTGCAGTGGGGCGGCCAGTTCGAAAACCAGCAGCGCGCCGCCGCCCGATTGCAACTGGTCATCCCGGTCGCCATCGGCCTGATCTTCCTGCTGCTGTTTTCCACCTTCGGCTCGGTGCGCCAGGCGGTGCTGGTGTTGTCCAACATCCCGCTGGCCATGGTCGGCGGCGTGGTGGGCCTGTGGGTTTCCGGCGAATACCTGTCCGTGCCCGCCTCGGTGGGTTTCATCGCCCTTCTGGGCATCGCCGTGCTCAACGGCGTGGTACTGGTGAGCTACTTCAACCAGCTGCGCGCCCTGGGCTACGACATGCAGCGGGTGGTGGTGGAAGGCACCTTGCGGCGGCTGCGCCCGGTGCTGATGACCGCCGGCATCGCCGCCTTCGGCTTGGTGCCCATGCTGTTCGCCACCGGCCCCGGCTCGGAGATCCAGCGGCCCTTGGCCATCGTGGTGATCGGCGGCCTGGTGACTTCCACGGCGTTGACGCTGATCCTGCTGCCCATCCTTTACCGGCGTTATGGTGAACCCGCATGACCGACAACTACCTCGTCACCCTCATCGCCGCCCCCAGCCTGGAGGAAACCTTGGTGGACTGGCTGCTCAGCCACGAAGGCCGCTACGGCTTCACCAGCGCCTGCGTCGCCGGCCACGCCAGCCGCCACCAGGGCCTGAGCCTGGAAGAGCAGGTGGCCGGGCGCAAAAAGCAGGTGCGTTTCGAGATGCACGTGCATCAGGCGGACTTGGCCGGGCTGCTGGCGGGACTTAAGGAAGACTTCACCGGTACCGGTCTACATTATTGGGTGTCGCCCGTCATGGAATGCGGTAGCTTGTAATATGACATTGCGGCGGCAAAGGCTATTATTAGGGGATTGGAAAGCCGCGCGTCCACCGCGCCGGCGGCGGCTTACAGCCGTCCCCCGATAAAAACAACCCGCTAGGAGACGACCGTTGCCCGCAACCGCCAAGAGAATTCCGCTGATCCTGTGCCTATGCCTGATGTCGGGTGTCTCGTTCGCCAAGGGCCATCATCAGGCGCAAACGGCCCAGCCGGTCGCCAAGCACAAACCGGCCAAGGCCGCCGCCCGCAGCCACGGATACGATAATCCCGACACCCATGCCGCGCTGGTGATCGACACCGCCAACAATGCGGTGCTGCACGCCCACAACGCCGGCGAGCCCTGGTATCCCGCCTCCCTGACCAAGATGATGACGGCGTTTATGGCATTCGACGCCATGGAAGCCGGCCGCCTAAGCCCGGACGACACGCTGACCGTGTCCTATCACGCCGCCGAGCAGAAAGGCTCGCGCTTGGGGCTGCGCGCCGGCGAGCGCATTACCGTGGACGACGCCATTCGCGGCCTCATCGCCCGTTCCGCCAACGACGCCGCCGTGACCCTGGCGGAACACATCGGCGGCAACGAGGGCGACTTCGCCGCCGCCATGACCAACAAGGCGCACCAGATCGGCATGAGCCATAGCTCGTTCGAAAACGCCACCGGCCTGCCGGCCCCTCACCAAATCACCACCGCCCACGACATGGCCGTCTTGGCGCAAACCCTGATTCGCCGCTTCCCGTCCCAGTACCACTACTTCCAGACGGACAGCATGACCTTCCACCGCCGCACCATGGGCGCCATCAACCCCCTGCTCCGTTCCTACCCGGGCGCCGAGGGTATGAAAACCGGCTTCACCTGCGCCTCGGGCTACAACATCGTCGGCGCCGCCAAGCGGGACGGCCGCCGCTTGATCGCCGTCTACCTGGGCGGCGGCAGCCGCAACCACCGCAATGCCGAGGTTTCGCGCCTACTGGACGCGGGCTTCGCCGACAACCGCGACGCCGCGCAACTGCCCGGGCTGGATGACGCCACCGTGGTGCAGGCGAACAACCAATATCCCATCCACCGGCTGGGCCCGAACGTGTGCAACTCCACCGTGCCGCCGGTCAACACCGCCGCCCACGCGCCGTCCCACGCTCAGCCGGCCGTTGCCGGCGTCGCCGGCCGCGGCAGCCATGCCGTCCAGGCGGCGGACGCCAAACAGCACCGTAGCTGGGGCGTGGTGGTAGGCAACTTCCCCAACCGCCAGCAGGGCCAGGGCGTGCTGCAAAAACTGCGCAGCAACGCGCCCAATGTGGTGGCCCACAGCCAAGCCACCATCATCAGCCGCACCCTGAACAAAGGCCCGCAACAATACGCCGCCCTGCTCACCGGACTGGAGCGGGACGAAGCCGGCCGCCTGTGCAATATGCGCAGCTGGGAGCGTAGCGTCAGCTGCACCGCTCTCGACCCCATCGCCCTGCGCGCCATCCAATAAGCCCCCCGATGCCTGCGGGGGGCCTCCCCTAGGAGTACCCCCCATGCGCAAATCCGTTACCGCCGTCCTGACGCTGGCCCTGCTGGGAGCCGGTGCCGGCTATTTCTACGCCAGCCCGCGCCTGGCGTTGGCGGAGATACAACAGGCCGCCAAGAACAACGACACGGACGCACTGGCCGAAAAAGTGGATTTCCCCCAATTGCGGGCAGGGGTCAAGACCCAGTTGAACACCCTGATACAGGGCAAAATCGGCCGGGAACTGGGCGGCAACCCTTTCGCCGCCTTCGGCGCGGCCATGGCGACAGTGGCCGTGGACGGCATGGTCGACGCCTATGTGTCGCCGGCCGGCATCGGCGCCCTGGCCGGCGGCCTGTCGCCTCGGCATGATTCGAAAAAGCCCCGCCAGGCCGAAACGCCTCCCGTCGCAGCGGCGCCGCCGCCCTCCGCGCCGCAGGAAGCAAGCCCGGCGGAGCGGCCCAAAGCGGAAAAGGTCGCGGTGGAATTCGACTCGCTGCAACAAGCCTCCGCCTACGTCACCGGCAAGCGGGGCGAGCAAGTGCGCTTCATACTGACCCTGGAAGGCCTGCGCTGGCGGCTCACCAATCTCGTTTTGCCGGCGGAGCTGTTCGGCGAGTAAAGCGCGTGCCAACCTCAGTGCCGCACCGCGGCGGCGGCGCCGCCCACGGTGATCACCTCGCCCTCGGCATCCAGCACCGCGTAGAACGAACCCGCCCTGGGGCCGAACACGCGCATGCCGCCGGCGCCGTCCCGCACCACCCTGCCCTGCTCCAATAATCCGCGCAGCGACATTTCGTTCAAACCCAACTGCTTCATGCGTTGGCGCGCATGGCCGCTGATTCTGCCCAGTTTCATGCTCGTCTCTCCTCGATTGGCGCCGGGACCGGAGTGCCCTGGCTTGGGGGAGAGTATGGGCAGGGTAGTGGCTCGCCACGTGAGCCCGTGAAGAATATTTTTTGCAGGATCGTCGCCTTGGCCGCCGTCAACCGGCGTTTTCGAGCGAAGGCGCGGCATACAGCGCGCCGGCGTCGGCCAGCAATCGCGCCACCTTGGCGCGCAGGGAGGGCGGCGCCAGCACTTCCACTTCCGGCCCGTATTTGAGTATGTCCATGAGCAATTCGCGATCGTCGGCGTAGGGCAGTTCCAGGCGATATCGACCGTCCGGCTCGTAGCGCCCCGCTTGCTGCGGATGCCAACCCTCCTGCGCCACCCAGCGGGCGCGCTGGGCGGTGAAGCGCAGCACCGCCGTTTGCAAGCGCGGGCCGGCGAAAATTCCGTAACCCGACCCCAGCGCCGCGCTCAGCGCGTCATCCGCCAGGGAGACGGCTTCGTCCTGCAACGCCGCCACGTCCTCCAAACTGTCCACGGCAAAGCTGCGCAAGGCGTCGCGCCAATGGCACCAGGCGTCCAAATACCAGTTGTCGCGGTAATAAACCAAGCGCTGGGGCGACACCACCCGCTCGCTGCGCAGGTCTTCCGCCCGATTGTAGTGGCGCAAGCGCAAGCGGCGGCGATCCAATAGGGCTTGGGCGATCAACTGAAAGCCGCGCGGCTCCACCGGCCGGGCCGCCGCGTGCAGGATGCGAATGCGCCGCCGCACTTCCTCGGCGGTGTTATCGCCACGCTCCAGCAGGGAATCGAGGCGCGCCTGCAACGGCGCGATGTGGGACGCCAACAGGCCGGGCTGGAGGTTGGCCAACAGGTGCTGCATGGTCAGCAGGGCGTGGATTTCGGACGCGTTGAACCACAGCCCGGGCAGCTCGAACTTGGCGTCGCCCGCGGCCAGGCGGTAACCGCGGGCGTTGCGGTCCCATTCGATGGGCGCGTTTAGCCGCTCGCGCAAATAATCCAAATCGCGCTTGAAGGTGGCGCGCGACACGCCGAGATGCTCCAAAAACCGCTCCAGGCTGACCACGCCCCGCTCGTGCAGCAGTTGCTCGATCTTGTAAAAACGTTCCGTGCGATCCATGAAACCCTCATCCGCCCTTGCCGTGCCGGCGACGGGCGATGTTATAATGTCACATCGCCATTGAGACACCCGCCATGACAGTCGCCGCCGTACACGACCATCAATGCTGCATCGATAAGGCCCTGGCCTGCGCGGACAATCTCTGCGCCCAGCGCGATGTGCGCTTTACGCCCATTCGCCGGCGGGTGCTGGAATTGATCTGGCGCAGCCACGAAGCGGTAAAGGCCTACGACTTGCTGGATCAGCTGCGCAGCTTCGAAGCCGCCGCCAAACCGGCCACGGTTTATCGTGCCTTGGATTTCCTGCTGGAACAAGGCTTGATCCATCGGGTGGAAAGCCTCAACGCCTTCATCGGCTGCAACCACGCGGAACAGCGCCACGAACTGCTGCTGCTGCTGTGCGAGCGCTGCCACCGCGTGGAAGAACTCACCGCCCCGGCGGTGATGGAGGCATTGGCCCAGGAACTGGCCGAGGCGAACTTCGCCGCCAGCCACAAAGCCTTGGAAATTCATGGACTGTGTCGGCACTGCGCGATGGCGGCCTGAGGGCCCTGCCGCGCCCGGTCGATGCAACGTAATAACATTGCAAACAGATACCCACCATGCGGACCACCGATTTTCCTCGCACCACCTTGGCGCTGCCCTGCTTCGTCGGCCTGCTGTTGGGTGCGCCCCGCCCCGTCTCGGCGGACGACGCGCAACGCATGGAAGCCGTGACCGTTTCCGCGCCGGCCGCCGATGACAATGCCGGCGGCGTTTTCGCCCCGGCCGCCAGTCTGGAAGGAAGCGAACTGCGCCGCCGCGCGGCCACCACCCTGGGCGCCACCCTGGAACGGGAAGGCGGCGTCGGCAATGCGTCCTTCGGCCCCGGCGTCGGCCAGCCGGTGATCCGCGGCCAGGGCGGCGGCCGGGTGCAAGTGCTGCAAAACGGCCTGGGCAGCCGCGACGTGTCCGCCCTGAGCCCCGACCACGCCGGCACCACCGAGCCCCTGCTGGCCGAACGCATCGACTTGCTGCGCGGCCCCGCCACTCTGCTCTACGGCAGCGGCCTGATCGGCGGCGCGGTCAACGTGCAGGACGGCCGGGTGCCGGAAAAAGCGCCGGACCAAGGCTACGCGGCGGCCTTCGAGCAACGCTACGACAGCGCCCTGGACCAAAACGCCAGCGTGTTGCGCTTGGACGCCGGCAAAGGGCCCTTGGCGCTGCACGCCGACGGCTTCTACCGCGACAGCAGCGACGTGCTCATCGACGGCCACGCCAACCGGGACGGCAGCGGCCCCAACGGCCGCGTACCCAACACGTCGGCCCGCGCCAAAAGCGGCACGGCCGGCCTGTCCTGGGTCGGCGGCGCCGGCTTTCTCGGCGTGGCGGTGAACCGCCTGGAAAACAACTACGGCATACCGCCGGACGGCGAGCCGCACAACGTGCGCATCGACCTGGAACAATCCCGCTACGACCTGAAGGGCGAACTGCGCGCGCCTTTCGCCTTGACCCGCAAGCTGCGTTTTTCCCTGGCCCACACCGACTACCAGCACGTGGAACTGGAAAGCGGCACGGCGGCCACCAAGTTCCTCAACGAAACCACCGAGGGCCGCTTGGAATGGCATCACGAACCGCTCGGGCCGCTGTCCGGCCTATGGGGCATGCAGGTCGCCGGCGGCACACTGAACAGCCTGGGCGACGAAGCCATCCTGCCCAAAACCGCCACGGCCAACGCCGCCGGTTTCGCCCTGGAAACGCTGGAGCTGGGACCATGGACCTGGCAATTTGCCCTGCGCGGCGAACGCCAACGTCTGACGCCGGAAGGCCGCCCCGCCGCCGAGCACGTCCCCATCAGCGGCGCCGCCTCGACCACTTGGCATTGGAACGACCAGGACTCGGTCAGCCTGGGCTTCACGCGCAGCGAACGGGCGCCCCAGGCGGCGGAGCTGTATTCCGACGGCGTGCATCACGCCACCCACAGCTACGAGCGGGGCACTCCCGGCCTGCGCAAGGAGACCGGCCACAACCTGGAACTGGGCCTGAAAACCGAACGCAGCTGGTACCGGGCGCGGCTGGATCTGTACCACAACTGGGTCAGCGACTATATCTACGGGCACTACACCGGCGAACTGTTCGACCACGCCTTGGCGGACTTCAACCCCGCTTGCGCAGGCGACTGCGCGCCGGTGCTGGAATATCGCCAGCGCGCCGCCACCTTCAAAGGCTACGAAGCGCAAGTGGTGTTCCCCCTGGGCGATTATGCCGGCGGCGGCGTGGACCTGACCCTGTTCTCCGATTACGTGCGCGGCCGCTTCGACAACGGCGAGGACGTGCCGCGCCTGCCGCCGCTGCGCTTCGGCAGCCAGCTCGACTACAGCCGCGAACGCTGGTCGGCTTACGCCCGCGTCACCCGCGCCGAGCCGCAGATCCACCCCGGCGCCAACGAAGCCCCCACCGGCGGCTACGTTAAGCTGGACCTGGGCACCCGCTATACCCTGCGCACGGACAAAGCGGGCGAGTTCACCGTTTTCGCCAACGCCAAGAACCTGCTGGACGCCGACATCCGCAGCGCCGCCTCCTATTTGCGGCAATATTCGCCCGAGCCGGGACGGGGAGCGGAAGTCGGGCTGCGCTGGAATTTCTGACGGCTACCGCCCATAATCGGCTCCCAAATCAGGAGCCGACAGCCGCCCCGTAACGGCTGGCCGAGCCTCCGCCTCGAGGCCGCGCATGTCGAAAAAAGAAGTCTGCAAAAGGATCGCGCTCAACAGCGCCCTGGTCTTGGCCAGCCTGCTGGCCACCCTGCTGGTGCTGGAAATCGTGCTGGAACGCGGTCCCATCCTGCAAACGCCGCTGAAATTCCATTTCGCCCTATCCGACAGCGCCCGCTTCCTGGCGCAAAGCTCCAAGCGCTCGCCCTTGCCGGCGGACTACATCGCCCTGGTCGGCGACTCCTATGCCCAAGGCAAGGGCGATTGGATGCTGGACGCCGACCATCAGCGCAATGCGCCTTTCCACTCCGCCCATTTGCTGCAACAGCGCACCGGCGTCGACGTGGTCAGCTTCGGCTGGCGTCACCGCGGCAGCGTCGGCGGCTTCGTAGTGGAACCCAGCGCCATTTTCCCCTTCCTGAAGCGGCACGTGGACGCGGATCTGGCCCAACCGCGCCAAGTGCTGGCCTATTTTTATGCCGGCAACGACCTGGCCGACAACCTGCTCGACCTGCGCCGCGACTTTTTCCCCAAGCACAGCGCCGCCGAACTCAACGACCCCGCGGCGCTGAACGCCTTCGCCGACGCCGCCATCGCCCACCGGCGCGGCGTCGGCCCCTTCGGCCACTTGCCGCTCCATCGCGGCTGGCTGTTGAACGCCATGGGCCGGACGCTGGGCAACAGCCTGCAACCGCACAAGGACGATGACGTGGTCTGGAACGGCACGCCGGCCGGATCGGTGAACATGGCGCGTATCCAAGCCGCCGCCGTCGCCCTGCCCAACGCCCTGCAAGGCCCGGCCCTGGACTTGACCGAAGAGGAAATCGACCAGGCGTTTCGCTTGCTGGACCTTTCCCTGGAACGCCTGCAACGCTTGTTCGACCAGTCCCGCCTGACGGTGGTCTATGTTCCCTCGGTGCTGGAATCCTACGAGCTGGTCTCCCCACAAGTCAGCTACAGCGACATGCTGGGCAAGCCGAAAGTGGCGGAAACCGCGGCGCTGCAAGAACGCGGCCCGCGGCTGTGCGCCCGGGTGCGCGAAGCGGCGCTACGCCATGGCGCAGCCTTCATCGACACTCGCCCGGCCGTTCGCGCCGCCGCGAAAAACCAGACGATACACGGCCCCAAGGACTGGCTGCACTTCAACCGGGCCGGCTACGAGGCCCTTACCGACGGCATCCTCGACCAGCCGCGCGGCGACTGCGCAGCCGCAATGTAACGAAACCGTAACCGCGCCGACTCGGCCTAGTCACTTTCCCCGCCTATTGTGATTCCCGTCACTACCGCTTAGGGAAAGCCTCATGTCACCAGCCATCGTTGTTCCGCCCATGGCCGCCAGCCGGCGGCCGCGCCGCTACGAAGCCTTCATCGCCGACAGCCCCGCCACGGTTCGCGCCGCTCAAGCGCTACGCTATCGCGTTTTCGCCGAACAGATGGGCGCCCAGCCACCCACCATGCAAGCTTGGCCGGGACTGGACTGGGACGAATTCGACGACTACTGCGACCATTTGGTGGTGGTGGACAGCGCCAGCGGTGCCGTGGTGGGCACCACCCGCCTGCTGAATGACCGCCAAGCGCTCAAACTGGGGCGGTTCCATTGCGAAAGCCAATTCCACATCGATCGCGTGCTGGGGCTAGCCGGCCGCTTCCTGGAAGTGGGCCGCGCCTGCGTGGACGGCGAGGCGCACGGCGGCGCCGTCATCGCGAGCTTGTGGCAAGAGCTGGCGGCCTACGCCATGCAAGGCGGTTACGGCCACTTGATGGGCTGCGCCGGCATTCCGCTCGCGCCCGGCGGCTTCGCCGTGGAGGCGATTTACCGCCGGCTCGAACAGGATCGGATCGGCCCTTCCTATCTGGCCGTGCAGCCCAAACACCCCGTCCCGCCCCAACTGCGCAGCCAACGGGACGAGCCGGGGATTCCGCCTTGGCTGAAAGCCTGCTTGCGCCGCGGCGCCTGGGTTTGCGGCGAGCCCTCCTGGCATGCGGCCTTCAACGCCATGGAGCTGTTCGTCCTGCTGCCCATGACCCGCCTGCAAAGCCGCCACGCCGGCCGGTTCATGGCGGCCGACGACGCCGTTTACCCGCCGCTGGCCGTCGCCGCCTGAGGCTCCATCGCACGCCGTCCGTGTCATCAAGCTGTAGCAAAACGGCGCCACAATAGTCCCACCATCGCCCTCGGGGTCGATGGCTTTTCCTCACATCCTATCGATATGCAACCGTCATTGCCGCACAGGGAGGTGCGGCTTTTTTTATGCAAAGCGCGCGTCCATGAATTCAACCTCCATCACCTCGATCTGGGTCCAATCGACCGGCCTGTCCCATGGCTGGTGCGTCATCGCCAAAGACAACCTCGGCTACCGGCAAAACGTCGGCCAGGTTTACCCGACGCTGGAAGCGGCGCTGTCCGCCGCCCAAGCCTTTTGGCAAGCGTTAACCGATTGACGGGGGCTATTTGTAACGGATGCGCCCCATGGACGAAACCACCACGCTGTAACTGGCCGCGCCGCATTGCAGCGTCAGCGTGGTCGATTGCCCCGTGGTGCCGCGCCGAGGATCGAAGCCGACGGCCAGCGGCAGCGCCCGAGTCGATGTCAGCGTCACGCCGGGAAAATCCCCGCCCGATACGGAACGCAAAACCCCGTCGGCGCAACTGTCGGTGGTAACGCAGTAACTCCACGCCGAACCGCCGGTGATGACGACTTTCACCGCCACGCCGCGCCGGATCGCTTCCGACTTGGAGTAATTCATGTCGGCGTACAACCCTTCGGCCGCGCCCCGCGCACGAATCCGCTCCATCAGGCCCTGGAAAGACGGCAACGCCGTCGTTGCCAGTATCCCCAAAACGCCGGTAGCAACGAACACCTCCAACTGCGTCATTCCGGCTTGGCCGGAACTTGCCTTCCCTGACTTCATAGCGCTTATCCTTTAGCGTAGAGTGTAGGAAGCCGCGCCTCGCGCCCCCGGCCGCTTGTCGGCCCCGCCATGCCGTTAGTCGGCTTGGAACGAGGGGGATCATGCTTTGGCGCTAGATTTGTTCACAGCTTTGACGCTTATCAACCGAAGGGGATTACTTATGGCAAAGCAACGTCGTGTGCTCGGTTTTACCTTGGTCGAACTGATGATCGTGGTAGCCATCGTCGGCATCCTGGCGGCCATCGCCTACCCTTCCTTCAAAAGCTATATGCAGAAAGGCCGCCGGGGAGACGGCAAGGCGGCGCTGATGACGCTGATGCAAAACCAGGAAAAACTCCGCGCCGTGTGTTCTTCCTATGCCACCACCTTGGCGAGCGCGAACAATTGCACCGGCCCCACCGTGGCGGGCAGCGCGGCATCCTCGGACGGCTATTACACGATCAGCGTAACCGCCGCCAACGCCACCAGCTATACGCTGAGCGCCGCGGCCACCGGCATTCAGGCCAGCGACACCACCTGCACGCCGCTGACCATCACCAATACCGCCGGCACTATCACCAAGGGTCCGGCGGGGTGCTGGTAAGCGTCGGGACACCCGTTCGCCCCGATTGAACCAACCGCTCGCCGCCGCCCTTGAATTTCAGGGCGGCGGCCGCACTATTGCCGTACCGATTCCGCGCGCGCAGCGCCAAACGACCTGAAAACCATGCCCTCATCCAGCCAGCAAGCCTTCCACGATCTGCAAAACTTCATCGCCCGCCGCATCATCGGCCAGCGCACCTTCATCGAACGCCTGCTCATCGCCTTGTTGTGCGACGGGCACATCCTGGTGGAAGGCGCGCCGGGCCTGGCGAAAACCCGCGCGGTGAACGTGCTGGGACAGGGGTTGGAAGGGGATTTCCACCGGGTTCAGTTCACCCCTGACTTGCTGCCCGCCGACCTGACCGGCACGGAAATCTACCGCCCCCAGGACGGCAGCTTCGTGTTCCAGCAGGGCCCCCTGTTCCACAACATCGTCCTGGCCGACGAGATCAACCGCGCCCCGGCCAAGGTACAGGCCGCCCTGCTGGAAGCCATGGCCGAACGGCAGATCACCGTGGGCCGGGTCACCTACAAGCTGCCGGCCCTGTTCATGGTGATGGCGACGCAGAATCCGCTGGAACACGAAGGCACCTATCCCCTGCCGGAAGCCCAGCTCGACCGCTTCCTGCTGTATTTGAAGATCGGCTACCCCAGCGCCGCCGAAGAAAAGGAAATCCTGCGTCTGGCCCGGGGCGAAGCCCGCCAGGACGCCGCCCCGGCCGGCGGATCGGACAAGCCGCTGGACCAAGCCACCCTGTTCGCCGCCCGCCGCGAGGTGCTGGAAGTGCACATGGCCGAGGCGCTGGAGGAATACCTGCTGCAACTGGTGCTGGCGACGCGCAACCCCGGCGCCTACGACGCCTCCCTGGCGGGCTGGCTGCAATACGGCGCCAGCCCCCGCGCCAGCATCGCCCTGGACCGCTGCGCCCGCGCGCGCGCCTGGCTCAACGGCCGCGACTTCGTCACGCCGGAGGACATCCAGGAAATGGCCTTCGACGTGCTGCGCCACCGCCTGATCTTGGCCTACGAAGCGGAAGCGGAAGGCATCGACACCGACCGGGTCATCGCCGAACTGATCGCCCGCGTCGCTGTGCCCTGACGGCCATGGCGCTCACACCTCCCTGGAACAGCAAGGCGCAATCGCCATGACCGCCGCCGCCCAAACAGCCAGACCGCCGTTGGACGGCATCGCCGTCTCCCTGGAGGAGCTGGTGGCGCTGGGCCGCTTTCCGCCGCCGCCCAAGGCGCGGATCAAGGCGCGCGCGCAACAAGCCGGCGGCTATTTGTCGCGCCAAAAAGGACGCGGCATGGAGTTCGACGAAACCCGGCCCTACGTGCCGGGGGACGACGTGCGCAACCTGGACTGGAAAGTCACCGCCCGCAGCGGCCGCGCCCACACCAAGCTGTTCCGCGAGGAACGGGAACGGCCGGTGTTCGTCGCCGTGGACTACCGTCCGGCCATGTGGTTCGCCACCCGCGGCATGTACAAGGCGGTGCTGGCGGCGCGGCTGGCGGCATTGCTGGCCTGGAGCGCCCAGCGCCGCGGCGACCGCATCGGCGGCCAAGTCGTCGCGGCCGACGCCATCGCGGACGTGAAACCCCAGCATGGCCGCGCGACCGTGCTGCAATGGTTGCAGTTGCTGGCCGAAGCGCCGCGCGGCCCGGCCGCCGAGGAGGCTTCCTTCAACCAGGCCCTAACCCACCTGACTCGCCACGCCCGGCCCGGCAGCCTGGTTTACGTGCTCAGCGATTTTCGCGGCCTGGATCAGGCCGGGGAAGCCGCCCTGGGCCGTTTGGCCGTCCACTGCCAAGTGGTGCTAGGCTTTGTTTTCGACCCGTTCGAGCAACAGCCGCCAGCCGCCGGCCCGTTGCGGCTGAGCGACGGCCGGCGGGAAATCCTGCTGCCGCCCGCCGCCGCCGCGATCCAGCGCCAGCGCTTCGAACAGCGCCGCGAGCATTTACAAAATCTCGCTCGACGCCATAATCTGCGATTGGTCGATTGTCCGACCACGTCCGATCCCTGGAACCTATTACGCCACCGACTGCTGTAAACCATGTCCGAGCCTACCGACTTGCCGCAAACCCTGTCCCTCAAGGACATCCATTTACCCGACTTGGTCGACTGGTGGCCGCCGGCCCCCGGCTGGTGGCTGCTGGCCTTGCTGTTGCCGCTGCTGATCTGGTTCATGGTGCGCACCGGACGCCGCCGCTTGCACCACCCGAAGCGCCTGGCCCTGTATCAACTGGCCGAGCTGCAGAAGGACACCGGCATGACGCCGTCGGACAAGGTCAAAGCCATTTCCATCCTGTTGCGGCGGGCCAGCATCACCATTTACGGCCGCCCCGAGGCGGCCAAGCTGGCGGGCGAAGGCTGGCTGGCGTTCCTCGACCAAGGCCTTGAAGAGCGGCCCTTCAGCCAAGGCGTGGGCCGCGTGCTGCTGGACGCGCCTTATCGGCCGGACTTCGAAGGCGATCTCGCCCCCCTGTTCAAACTTTGCAAACGTTGGCTCAAACAGCTTCCCGCCGCGCGTAAATGATCCACCTGCAATGGCCCTGGCTGCTGCTGGCCCTGCCCCTCCCCTGGCTCGCGCACCGTTGGCTGGCGCCCTGGGATAACAGCGCCGCCGCGCTGCGAGTGCCGTTTCTGGAGGATTTCGAACAAACCGCCGGCGCCACGCCGTCGTCCGGCAGCAGGTCGCGGCCGCTGGCCTTAGCCGGCCTGGCCTGGCTGCTGCTGGTGCTGGCCTGCACCCGGCCGCAGTGGCTGGGCGAGCCGGTGGAGCAAGCCGTCAGCGGCCGCGACCTGCTGCTGGCCATCGACCTGTCCGGCAGCATGCAAACCCCCGACTTCGTCCTCAACGGCGAAAACGTCGACCGCCTCACCGCCACCAAGCAGGTGGCCGGCCGCTTCATCGAGCGCCGCGCCGGCGACCGCATCGGCCTGATCCTGTTCGGCGAAAAACCCTACTTGCAGGCGCCGCTCACCTTCGACCGCAAAACCGTGCAGACACTGCTGGACGAGTCCTTCATCGGCATGGCCGGCGACGCCACCGCCATCGGCGACGCCATCGGCTTAGCGGTGAAACGGCTCAAGAACAACCCGGCCGAACAGCGGGTGCTGATCCTCATGACCGACGGCGCCAACACCGCCGGCACGGTGGAACCGCTCAAGGCGGCGGAGCTGGCGGCCGGCGAAGGGCTGAAAATCTACACCGTGGGCGTAGGGGCGGACGAACTGATCGTGCGCGACTTTTTCGGCGCGCGCCGCGTCAACCCTTCCGCCGACCTGGACGAAACCGCCCTCAAAGGCATCGCCGAGAAAACCGGCGGACGCTATTTCCGCGCCCGCGACACGCAGGAGCTAGAACAGATCTACGCCTTGCTGGACCGGTTGGAGCCGGTGCAGAAAGACGTGCAATATTTCCGCCCGCGCAGCGAGCTGTATCCCTGGCCGGCGGGCCTGGCCCTGCTGCTGGCGGCCGGGCTGATCGGCGCCCGCTTGCTCGACAAAACCCCATGAACGCACTCGCCGACTTCCATTTCCTTCGCCCCTTCTGGCTGCTGGCCCTGCCGCTGCAGGTCTTGCTGCTGTGGCTGCTGCATCGCCGCAAGCTAAGACACGGCGATTGGGCGGCGCTGTGCGACCCGTGGCTGCTGCCCCACGTGGTGATGGATCGGCCCGGCCGCGGCCGGCGCTTCAGCCTGGGCTGGGTGGGATTGGCCGGTAGCCTGGCGCTGCTGGCCCTGGCCGGCCCCGCCTGGGAGCGGGAGCCCGCGCCCGCTTTCCGCAACGAGCAGGCGCTGGTCATCGCCCTGGATCTGTCCGTCTCCATGGACGCCGCCGACATCAAGCCCAGCCGCCTGGAGCGCGCCCGCTTCAAAATCGCCGATTTGCTGCAAGCCCGCAAGGACGGCCAAACCGCCCTGATCGCCTACGCCGGCGACGCCTTCACCGTGACGCCCCTCACCGACGATGGCGAGACCATCCGCGCCCAGCTGGGCGCCTTGAGCACCTCCATCATGCCGGCCCAAGGCGAGCGGGCGGAATTGGCGCTGCAACAGGCGGAAAAGCTGCTGCGCCAGGCCGGGCTGGCCAGCGGCCACGTGCTGCTCATCGGCGACGGCGTCGACGGCGGCGCGGCGCAAACGGCCGCCGCCCACGCACTGAGCCAAGGCTACCGCGTGTCCGTGCTGGGCGTGGGCACGGAGCAAGGCGCCCCGGTGGTCATGCCCGGCGGCGGTTTTTACAAGGACGCCGCCGGCGCCATCGTACTGCCCAAGCTGGACGGCGGCGCGCTGCAAGCGGTGGCCTCGGCCGGCGGCGGACGTTACCTGCCGGTCGCCGGCGACGACAGCGACGTCAAGGCCCTGACCGCCGCTTTCGACCAGCGTCTGGAGCAGGAAGCCGGCGGTTCCGGCCAAACCAAGCTGGAGTTGTGGAAAGACCAGGGGCCCTGGCTGTTGCTGCCGCTGCTGCCCCTGGCGGCCCTGGCTTTCCGCCGCGGCTTGCTGGCCGCCGCCGGACTGGTGCTGCTACTGCCCTGGCCCAACGATGCCGCCGCTTTCGAGTGGCGCGACCTGTGGCAGACGCCCGACCAGCAAGGCCAGCAGGCCATGCAGCAACAGAATTACGGCGAGGCCGCCGAGCGGTTCCGCGATCCCGCCTGGAAAGGCGCGGCCTATTACCGCGCCGGCCAATACGAACAGGCCGCCGAAGCCCTGGCCGGACTGGACGATGCGGAAGCCCACTACAACCGGGGCAACGCCCTGGCACAGGCAGGGAAATACCCCGAGGCCATCGCCGAATTCGACAAAGCGCTGAAACAAAACCCGCAGCACGCCGACGCCCGCCACAACAAGGAAGAAGTGGAGAAACAGCGCCAACAGCAGAAACAGCACGACAAAAACCAACAAGGCTCCAAAGACTCGCAGAACAAGGATCAACCCCAGGACTCCCAGGAAAATCAAAAGCCCGGCGACCAGGGCGACAACCCGGAGCAGCGGCAGCCGCCGTCCCAACCGCAGGACGACAAGCGCCAGCCGGGCGATAAGCCGCAACAGGACCAGCCGCCTTCCAAGCCCAAGGAAGAACGCCAGCCGGACCAACCGCAAGCGCCAGAGCAACCTGAGGGCAAACAGCAACAACAGCCGCCGCAGGCCGCCCAAACGGCCGCCGAGGAGCAAAACAAGCCGGACGAAACCCAACAAGCCAACGAAGCCTGGCTCAAGCGCATACCGGACGATCCCGGCGGCCTGCTGCGGCGCAAATTCCAGTACCAATATCAGCAACGGCGCCGCGCGCCGACGAAAGAGTGAAAGCCATGGCGACTATTCCGTTATCGCGACTGTTCGCGCTCGTCCTGCTGTTGCGGGCGGGCGCCGGCTTGGCGGCCGACATACAAGTAAACGTGGACCGCGACCCGGTGCAGCTCGACGAATCGTTCCAAATCGTTTTCACCGCCACCGAAGACCCCGACGACGATCCGGATTTCGGGCCGCTGCGCCGCGACTTCGACATCCGCAGCCAGGACCAGAGCAGCCAACTCGCCATCGCCAACGGCAAACGCAGCTGGCAAAAGGAATGGCGACTCACCGTCATGGCGAAGCGGGCCGGCGACCTGACTATCCCCTCCGTCCCCTTCGGCAAAGACCGCAGCCCGCCCATGAATCTGCGCGTGGAAGCCGGATCGGGCCCCAGCACCAGCCAAGCCGGCAAGCAAGGCGAGCTGTTCATGGAAGTGGAGGTGGAGCCGAAAAATCCCTATGTACAGGCGCAGGTGCTCTACACGGTGCGCATCCTCAGCCAAGTGGGCTTGGCCAACGCTCGCTTGGAAGAGCCCAAGCTGGAAAACGCGGTGATGGAACGGGTCACGGAAGACAACCAGTACGAAACCCGCCGCAACGGCCAACCCTATCGCGCCATCGAGCGCCGTTTCGCCATTTTTCCCCAGCAAAGCGGCAAGCTGACCATCCAGCCGCCCTTGCTGGAAGCGGAGGTGCAGAGCGGCCGCAGTTCGATGTTCAACCGCTTTTTCTCGCAGCAAGGCGACGCGGTACGGCTACGGGGCGAGGCCGTGGAGCTGAACGTGCGGCCCATTCCGGCCCAATTCAGCGGCAAGCACTGGCTGCCCGCCAAGGAACTCGCCTTGGAAGAGACCCTGACCCAACCCGGCACCAATGCGACACCGCGACAAACGGCCGCCGGCGAACCGCTGACCCGCACCCTCAAGCTGCGCGCCTTGGCCAGCACCGTGGGCAACCTGCCCGAACTGGCGGCGGCCGCTCCGCCCGGCTTGCGCGCCTACCCGGATCAGCCGGCCCTGAACGAAGAGCGCACACCGAAAGGCCTCAAAGCCAGCCGGGAAGAAAAAATCGCCCTCATCCCCGCTCAGGCCGGCAGCTATACCTTGCCGGAAATCGCCATTCCCTGGTGGAACACGGAAACCGACCGGGAAGAAATCGCCCGCGTGCCGGCGCGGACGCTTACGGTCGGCGCGGGCGCATCCGCGCCCCAAGCGGCGTCCCCGGCCGCTCCGGCGGAACCGGCCGTCGCCCAGCAAGAGACGATCCCGAGCCAATCGCCGGCGGCCGCTCCCGCCGCGCCAGCGACGGCCCCCTACCTATGGATCGGACTAACCGCCTTCTTTGCTCTCGGCTGGCTGCTCACAGGCCTGGCCTGGTGGCGCAGCAGCCGTCCGGCGGCCGCCGTCTCAACCGTGCCGCCCTCCACCGGGGAAAACGCCGCGCGGCAACCGCGCCGCCGCTTGCGCGACGCTTGCCGGGCCAACGACGCCTCGGCGGCCCGGCAAGCCCTGCTGGCCTGGGCCCAGGCCCACTGGCCGGAAAATCCTCCCCGCCATCTGGACGAGGTGGCGGCGCGGGGCGGAACGGAACTGGCGAGTGAAATCGCGCGCCTGAACCGCGCCAGCTACGCAACGGATGCCTCGCCCTGGAGCGGCGCCGACCTGCTCGCCGTTTTGGACCGGCTACCCGAACGCAGCGCCGGAGCGAAAAGCGACGGCCTCGAGCCGTTGTACCGCGCCGGCTAATCCTTTCCGCCGCCTGCCGTAAAGGGCGCCCCGCGCGCCCGCCCCCACAAGCCCCGGGCAGTGCGCCCGCCTTCCCCGCCGCGCGCTCGATCACGCCGCCGGCGCGCCAATCCGTGGCGCGTGCCGCTCGACGCTGCCCGAAATCCGAGCCGCCTCCCCCGCCTAACGCACAAAAATGATCCATATTGGTGCGCGCATAAAAGAATTACGCGCCATTATGGCGCTCAATCGTATTGACGCGAAACCGAGTTTGCTATAACGTTCAATCCGCCAGCCAGCCAGCGCGTCGTTAAAAATCGGCGCAAAGGCAATGATGCCCGCACTCCGAGGACACCCGCGGACGCGGCAACCGGCGGAGCGGGACGCACCATCATGGTGCCGTCGCCTCGACGCCTCGCACGAGCAACGGGCAAGCCGGAACCGGGATCCCGCAACGGCCGACAGAACAATAACGATTAACGAGGAGGGACGGCCATGAGCCACGCACCCCATACCCACCGTCCGCAAGCAGACCAAGCGCTGCAGCAAACACGCTCCTTTTGGCAAGGCATCGCAGCGTCCCTGCTGTTGTGCGCCGTCCAGGCCGGCCCCGTCCAAGCCGCCGTGGACTATCCCGACGCGGAACGCGTCGTCAAAAACCAATCCTGCAAGTCCGGCGAAACCGTCGACCAATTCCTCGACCACAAGCTGAAGCCCAGCCATCGGGATTTGGGCTGGCGAGTGTTCGCGCGGGACGGCGGCTACGACGTGGAACGGGCCTTTCTCGCCAGCAAGAGCATGGAGCTGCGCTACCGCTGGCGGGTGAGCGCCGGCGGCGGCGCCCAGCCCGCCAGCGACCGGGCGCGGAGCTTGTGCTCCTGACGCCGGCAAATCGAAGAATGCGCACCTTGGTAACGAGAAAAACAAAAATGGGACCGTGCCATGCCAACAGCAAAACACTTCGACCGTGTCGCGCGCCTAGCCCTTAAAGACGGTTTAGCCTCCACGCTGGGGCGCGCCGGCGCGGAAGCCCTGCTGCTGCCGCTACGCTGGAGCAACGCCCTGGCCATGCCCCTGCACGGCCTGGGACACGCCCTGGCCTTGTTTTTCGCCACCGGCGACCGCGCGGCCTTGTCGGGCAGAGCCATCCTGGAAGGCGTAGCCCCCGGCGATCTGGCCCGCAGCCTGCTTCCTTACCGCGCCATTCCGCAATGCTCCGCCCAGCCTCCCCGGCTGGAACACGCCCTGACGTCGCCGCTGCGATGCCGCCTAGTGGCCGCCGGCGGCATCGCCATGAACCTGCTGGCGCTGGCCGCCGCGGCCGTGCTGTATGCCGGCATCGAACACCCCGGCCCGGCCAGCCGGTTGGCGCTGCTGTATTTCGCCGCCGGCTCGCTGCTGGCCATGATCTCCCTGCCCGACATCCGGGCCATCTTCAGCGGCGGCGCGTCGCCGCTGGCCTGCGGGCCGGCTTTCGCCGTGCGCTACCGCCTGACCGAAGAGGACAAGGCATCGCCCCTGCTGGTGTCGGACCGCTTGCGCGAACTGGTGGAGCTATTGGCGCGCGAGGCGTCCACCCGCGGCGGCCAATCGGGCGGCTTTTCCATCATCGTGAAAAAACTCGACGCCCTGTCGGTGATTTTCGACAAGGCCGTCAAGGGCAAGCGCGAAGACATCGTCAAGGTGGTGTGCGGCAAAATCGTCAATCTGCTGAAAAAAGCCGGCCGGGAAGGCTACGCCAAAACCGGCGATTTCGAGGCGATCCTGCTGCACCTGCGCTATGCCACGGGCGGCGCTACCCATTGGCACAACGCCCAGCCCCACTGGTACGAACACTTCGACGCGATGATGCACCACCGCGTCGAAGACGGCCAATTGGTCAGCCACTTCGGCGAAGTGTTCAACATGATCGCCCACAACGGCGACATGGACGGGGTACACCTGGAATTCACCGTCGACGGCCAAAAAGTGCGGCAATATTTCAGCCAACTGGAAGCCCGCGCGGTATTCACGACCGCCATGCCGGCCACCACCTCCCAAGGCAATTCCGACTCCCGCAGCGTCGCCGAATGGGTGGATTTCGTCTACACGCAAGGCCTGGCCTACAAGTCGCTGCGCTACGCCTATTTCACCACGGCGCTGGATTTCAACCGGGACGTATGCCAAGGCCGCTTCGACCTGTACCGCTTGTACGGTTGGGCCGAGGACATCGACTTGGCCGTGAGCAAGGCGCGCGCGGAACTGGGCGACCGGCTGCTCAAGCCAGACGCCCGCTCCATCGACGACCTGAGCGATGCGGCCAAGCAAAAAATCCGCGAGGCCTTGCGCGGCAGCATCGGCGCGGACATGATTGAGGCCGCCGCCGAACGCTACATCGCCGCTTTCGAAACGGCGTTCTACAAGCACAACCTGGCTTGGGTGATGCGTCGCGCCTCCCGCGACATGGTGGGGGAATTCGCCCTCATGGTTTGCACCACCTTGGAGCCGCGCCTGGGCGTCTTTTCTCTCACCCAGGCTTTTTCCATCGGCCACAACCGCACCAGGGGCGAAATTTTCGGCAGCGCCGAACCGCAAGGCGTCACCTCCTCCCTGCAACGCGGCGATGCCGACGACGACGCCGTGCAGATTTACCTGGAGGACGGCCAGTACGCCACGGTGGAATACCGCCCCCAGCCCGGACAGGACCCCATTCGCATCTACAACCGCGCGCTGGCGGACGACGACCTGACGCAAATCCCGCAGCCGGCCCCCGGCACCGTGCCGGCGGATCGCGACACGCCTTGCGGCTGGTTCGCCATCACCTGCAACGAAAAGATCGATCGCCACAACCGCAAGGAGGCGCCGGGCGAAGAAGTCCGGCGCGATATCGACGACATTCCCTACATTTTGCGGCGAGTGGTGGACTCCTTCGGCCCCAGGGGTGAAAACGTGCCGGCCATGGAGCACCTGAGCGAATTGTTGTTCCAGAACCTGCTGGACCCGCAGCGCGACCCGTCCAAGCACGACCTGGTGCTGTTCGGCGTGGACTTCAACCAGGACTTGGTCAACGAATTCGCCCAGGCCCTGCACTCCATCCTGCCCGGCCTGCGCATCCGCGCCGAGAACTCCGGCAACGTGCTGAAGGAAATGAAGCGCACCAAGCGCGAAGGCATCGGCCGCTACGGCGAGAAAACGCTGTTCATCGGCGTCAGCAATTCCGCCCAGACCCAATCCACCCTGGCGGCCATCCGCAAGGCGCGGGAACTGGTGGGCACCGAGCGCTGCTTCGTGCTCAGCCAAAGCTTCCTCAACTCCATGACCCAAGCCCTGGGCCAGGGCTACCATCCCGAAGACCCGCTGCTGCCCAACACCTTCGTCAACCTGAGCCATTGGGCCCCGGACGGCACTTGCGGCCGGCGCCGCTCTGAAGCGGCCACCCTGGTGCCGGTGGCGACCCACGCGGTGCTGACGGAAATCCTGCTGCAACTGGCCCAGCGCGCGCTGGCCCTGCGCCAGGACTTGGCCGCCAACGGCGATCGCGCCGGCCTAGAGCACCTGGAAATCCGCCACGACCTGCAGCTCGCCGATATCCAGGCATTCCGCGACTTCCAGACCGTGGTTTACGAAGTGGAAATCCCCAACCGGGTCGGCCGCAACGCGGCGGGGCAGGCCATCGACTCGCCCGATACGGCGGCCCTGGAAAGGGAGGCGGCCGCGCGGGCGGAAAACACCATCGAGTTCGTGCGCGCCTACGCCATATTCGCCGCCTATATCGTGATAGCCACCCTGTTCGGCGTGCCGGTGTTCGCCGTATTGACCGCGCCGTTCCAGTCCATCGCCGGCGTGCCCATGCTGGCCCACGTGCTGGACGCGGCGCTGTTCCTCTCGGCGCTGTGGCTGATCCACTGCGGCGTGCGCTACTGGCAAGGCCGGCCGGTGCTGGAGCGCATCGGCGCGCGGGCCGAGCTGTACATCGACCGGCGCTATATCGCCCGCATGGTGGAGCGCTACAACGCCACGCTGTTTTCCAACGCGCCGGCCTTCCTCACGCCCTATTTCTATTGGGCCGACACGGTGCAGGACGCCCTGCACCGCTTCGGCATCCGCGCCCATCGCGGCGTCGTCACCGTCCACCGCACGCCGGACGAGCGGCTGGGGATCGAGGAGGCCAACAACGCGGCGGAAGAAAACATGGTGTTCGCCCAGATCGGCGGCATCCGTTTCAACCACGGCCAGCCCCAGTCCCGCGACAAAGTGCGCCACGGTTCCTGCTACATGAACCGCAACGCCCGCGACCAAGCGGCGCGGCCGTATCAAACGGTGCTGTCCGACGCCCTGGAGCCGCTGCGGCGCAAATACGACAAGCGGCTGTCGCCGGAAACGCTGCGGTTGGTCAACCGCCGCCTGATCGACTTGTGCGACGGCCTCATCGTCGAATTCGTCCTCGGCGAACGCCGCAAAGAGCTGGTCAACCAAGCGGTGTGGCGGGTCATCCACTGGATTCCCGGCTCGTCCTGGATTTATCAGGGCTTCCTCAGCCACGGCATCGATTTGATGAACCTCACCGGCGAAGCGGACACCGCCAACCAGGCGCAAATCCAGTCCACCAAGCATCCGGTGTCGCCCATGGACATCCACGTGGAAACCATGGCACCGCGCAGCGTGCTGGAATCGCTCAACCAGGCGATCGCCGTCGCCGACGACACGCTGGGCGTGTTCGCCGTCCACGGCGACGCGGTCAGCATCACCGTCAACCGCCACGCCCCGTGGGCGGCGCAAACTCTGGATGCCCCGGAAATCCGCCTGCGTCCGGGCAAAGGCCTGGAGCGGGGCAAACTGGTCGGCGACGGCAAAGGCAAAAACGGCGGCAAGTTCGTCGGCGTGCTGAGCGTCATCGACGGCGAGGAGCACTTCGTCATAGACAACGCCCGCCAGGGCTGCCGCATCAGCCTGCCCACCGCCTGCCTGGGCGAGGAGCAGCGGGAATTTCTGCGGCAACACCTGGCGGCCAATAACGGCGAGGCTTGGGCGGCGGCGGCGTAAGCGCCGCCGGTCGGCCCACGCCACAGGCGCCGGAATGATAAGCAGACAAAGCGGGCTTTGATGCCTTTGCTTTGGTTCTCCCCCTGTAGGGCAAGGCGCTGGGGTTTCGCTTTGTCTGCTTATCATCCCGCGGCGCGCAACCATAACAAGAAGCGGAATATCGCCCATGATGTTTTTCACCACGTTCATCGCCCTGGCGGCGGCCATCGCCTTGCTGGTGTTCCGCCACAAATCCAAATCCCATCAGGATCGGCTCATCGCCAGCCTGATCCTCTATTTCCTCATCGGCGCCGCCTGCCTCATCGTCGCATCCGAACCGCTGCTGCTGCACTGGCCGCCCGCCTTGCAACTGGGCGCCTTCGTCTTCCTCGCCGTGTACCTGCTCTATCGCGTGTTCACCGCCTCATTCTGGGGGGAGATCGTTTTCCAGGCGCTGCTGGTGCTGCTGTTGTTCGTCGGCGGCTATTTGTATAGCGCCACGCAGATCCCCTACGGCGACCGGCCCTTCGCCGCTCTGTCGCAAAACCAGCCGCGCCCCTTGGCGGAAAAGGACGTGCAAAAGGCCTGGATATTGGGCCTCCCCCTGTCCGCAGCGAACGCCCCCGGCAACGCAACCGAGGCGAACCCGGCCGCGACGCCGGCCCCGCCCGCCAAAAGCGGGGCCACCCGCGACGTGCGTTGGGACGAATTGTGGCCCCTGATGCAGAAGGACTCCCGCATTCGCGAAGTGCTGCAAAACCTGCGGGAAAAGCAGGAGCGCGACCTGTCGGAAGTGCGAGCCCAGCTCAACGCCACGTCCGTATCCAGCACCAATATGCGCCGCCACGCCCTGGAGCGCGGCAACGTGGAAGACCTGCTCAAGGAAAACGCCATTTCCCAGGCGCGCTACAAAACCCTGCTGGAAACCTGGAGCCTGCTGGACACCGACGAAACCGCCTTCCGCGAGCGCCAGGCGGAGGAACGCCTGCACGCGCTGCTGGGGCTGCTGGAAGACGGCAAGGTGGACGAATCCCACAAAGTCGAATTCATCGACTTCATGGTCGGCCACTACGGCAACGACATCCGCCTGGTGAAGCCGCTGATCGACATTTACGACGGACTGGACGAGGAATACCCCCGCCAGAAACGCCTCAACCGGCAATTCCTCGACCTCTACCTGGCCAAGCGCGAAGCGGTGCTGCGGGGCTTCCAGCGTATCGGCCAGCCGGCGTTGCAACCGCTGCTGGATTACCGCAAGAAAATCCTGCCGGTCATTTCCTACTCCCAGGCCCGCCTGGACGCCTTCCTGGAAGCCGCCTTCGGCGTGCGGGTTCGGACCCTCTACGGCGTCGCGCCGGCCAAGTCCGTCGCCGACTTCCTCAACCGCGACAAATACCCGCCCCTGCAAAAGCTGTCCGGCGCCTCTTTCGAGCAGGAATACGTGCGCCACGGCCTCAGGAAACTCTCCGCCGAAAACCAGCCGCCGGCGGCGGGCGAACCGCTCATGGGGCTGTCCGCCGAGATTTACCGCGACATCGTCGAAGTGCTGGGACAGCGCTACAGCGAGCGCACCGACGCCCTGCTCATCGACCCCGATCCGGCGGTGCGCGCCAACGCCGCCTGGCGCTTGGCCGAGCTGAAAAATCCCTACACCCTGCCGCTGGTGTTCGAGCTGATGCGCGACCAAAGCCCGGAAGTGCGGCGGCTGGCCGCCATCGCCGTGGGCAATTTCGCCATCCGCGACACCCAGGGCTCCAGCGACCCCAAGTTCACCGAAATCGTCCGCATGCTGCAAAACTACCGCAGCAACTCCGACGCTTTCGGCCGCGCCTGGGCCGTCACCGCCTTGGCCAACGTCGGCGACAAGCAGAAGGCGCTATACATCATCGACCTGGTGCTCAACGACGGCACGGCCAGCAATTCCATCGTCGGCGACGCCGCCCCCAGCTGGCGCGACGAGGAGGAAAAAGCCGCCGTCCAGGGCTTGGTGGACACCCTGAAGCAAACGCCGGAAGAACTGTCGGTGAAAACCCAGGCGTTAGGCGCGCTGCTCGCCATCGAATCGCCGGAAGCCCTGGACGTGCTGCTGCATTACCTCGACCACGTTTACGCCGTGCATCACGCCCGTCCCAGCCTGTGGCGCTACATCGTGCCGCACCTGACCCTGCCCCAGGAAGCGGAAAACGTCGAGGACGTGGTCATGTACCTGGCGCAGACGCAAGGGCCGCATACCCACAAGCGCCAGCTGAAAGCGCTCAACCTGTTCCTGCGCAACGCCTACGAAAACTACCGCAGCGGCGAATTCTTCCAGGCGCTCAATTTCCTGCGCGCGTTCGACGCCGCCGAATACCAGGACTACATCGCCCACACCGGGGAGCAAATTCGCATCATGCGGGGGGTGGAATACTTGCGGGCGACCCTGCCCTTCTGGCTGGCGTTCTGGCCCATAAGCCTGCTGGCACTGTTGTTCATCGGTTACGTGGCGCTGCCCGCGCTCAACCTGGAACCGCCCGCCGCCGGCCAGCCGCGCAGCCCCAACCGCCGGGCCAATCCGGCGGCCCACGGCCACAACGCCAAAACGGCTCCGCCGCCGGCCATCGTGCCCATCAAAATCTCCAGCACGCAGGGGCACTGAGGATGAGCGGAAATCGCGGCTCCGGCCACCGGAAAAAAAGGGGGCGCCTGCCCATCACGGCGGTATTGGCGTTGGCCAGCCTGCTCGGCGGCTGTTTCAAGCTGGGCCCCGATTTCATCGCCCCCGAAATCAAGACCGCCGAGAACTGGCTGGACAAGGACAACACCACGCTCAAGCGCGGCGATTTCCGCCAATGGTGGAAAATATTCAAGGACCCAGCGCTGGACAACGTCATCGACACCGCCTACCGCCAGAACCCCGGCCTGCAAGCCGCCGCGGTGCGCATCATGGAAGCGCGGGCGCAATTGGGCATCGCCAAGGGCAAGCTGTTCCCGCAAACCCAACAGCTGGGCAGCAGCCTGTCCCACAACCAGCTCAGCGGCAACAGCCCCAACCTCACCAACTTCGACCGCATCTACACCGCCTTCGACATGGGGTTCGACGCGCTGTGGGAAGTGGACCTATGGGGCAAATTCCGCCGCGGCGTGGAAGCGGCCGACGCCAACCTGGAGGCGTCGCTGCTGGATTACGACGACGTGCTGGTCAGCCTGACCGCCGAAGCGGCGTCCGGCTACACGCAAATCCGCGCCTTCGAGCAGCGCCTGGCGCTGGCGCGGGACAACGTGGAGATCCAACAGCGCAGTTTGCGCATCGCCGAAGCGCAGTACCGCAACGGCATCAGCACCGAACTGGACGTGCAGCAAGCCAAGGCGCTGCTGCACGGCACCCGCGCCCTGGTGTCCTCCTTGGAAATCGGCCTGCGCCAATCGAAAAACGCCCTCAGCATCCTGCTCGGCCTGCCGCCCGACCATCTGGCCGACCTGCTGGGCAACAAAGGCGCCATCCCCAGCGCGCCGCCGGACGTGGCGGTGGGCATCCCCGCCGAAGTGGTCCGCCGCCGGCCGGACGTGCGCCGCGAAGAATTCAAAGCGGCGGCGCAAAGCGCCATGATCGGCGTCACCCAAGCCGACCTGTTCCCGCGCTTTTCCCTGCAAGGCAGCATCGGCCTGCTGGCCGGCTCCACCCAGGGCGTGGACGCCTTCGACGTCTTCGGCGCCCACGCCATGGCGGCCAAGATCGGCCCCACCGTCACCTGGCCGATCCTGCATTACGGCCGCTTGAAGAACAACGTGCGGGTGCAGGACGCCCGCTTCCAAGAGCTGCTGATCGGCTACCAGAACGCCGTCTTGAAAGCCTTGCGCGAGGTGGAGGACGCCATGGTGGCCTTCCTCAAGACCCGCGAGCAGGTGGCCGATTTGCAGCAAGGCGTGGAGGCCTCGCGCCGCGCCGTGGACATTTCCCTGGCCCAGTACCGGGAAGGCATCGAGGACTACAACCGGGTGCTCAACGCCCAGCAGTTCCTGGTGCAGCAGCAAGACCGCCTCACCAGCAGCCAGGGCGATGTGGCGCGCCACCTCATCGCCATGTACAAGGCCCTGGGCGGCGGCTGGGAGCTGCGCGAAGGGCGGGAAATCGTGCCGGAAGACATCCGCCGCGCCATGGCGGAGCGCACCGACTGGGGCGGGATGCTGGACGAGGAAGCGGAAGCGCCGCCGCCACAGCCGTAGGCCGGCCGCAGGGCGCCGGAGGCCAAGCCGACTTGTGTTGTTGCGCGTGCCGCGCCGCACTACCATAGGGCGCACCGCCAAACCACCGGTACCATGAACGCCCTCGACTCCAACCTTCAACGCAAAACCGCCGTGGAGCAGGTAAAGCTGCTGTTCCGCCACGGCCATACCGCGTTGGCGGGCTCTTTCGCCTGTTTGGGGTTGGCCTATTACCTGTTGAAGAACTACGTATCCGCCCCGAGCCTGTTCGCCTGGTCCGGCGGCATGCTCGCCATCTACCTGGTCAGAGTGTTTTTCACCGCGCGGTTCCAGCGCCTGTCGGCGCGCGGCGCGATCACCCATTGGCAGCGCTGGAAATCCGGCTACTTGCTGGGCTCCGCGGCGGCCGGCACCGTCTGGGGAATGGGCACCTTGATCCTGCCGGACGTGGTGGCCATCGAAGCGGGCTTCGCCTTGCTGATCGGCGGCATGAGCGCTTCCAGCGCCACGGTCCACAGCGCCGTCCGCGGTGGCAGCGAAGTCTTCATGCTGCCGGCCATGCTCATGATGACCGCCTATCTGGCCGGAAAGGACGGCGAGATATATCGCCTGATGGCGCTGATGATGGTGGTCCACACCCTGGTGCTGCTGTGCACGGCGCGGCGCGTCCATGACGCGGTGCGGGAAAATATCCGCTACGGGTTGGAAAAGGACGAATTGTCCGAAAGCCTGCGGCACGAAATCGAGCTGCGCGCACGGGACGCGGAAACCATCCGCCGCTCGGAGGAGGAGCTGCGCACCATCCTGAACAATATGCAGGACGTTTTTTTCCGCGAGGATCTGGAAGGCAACCTGATCCGCCTGTCGCCTTCGGTCACCAGCCTGCTCGGCTACCGTCCGGAAGAGTTGCTGGGCCGCAAGACGGAGGAGCTGTATGTCGACCCCAGCATCAGGAAGGATATCGCCGTGGAGCTTAAACAAAACGGCGGCGCGGTGTTCGGCTACCGCAAGGCGTTAAAGCACAAGAACGGCGACATGGTGTGGGTTTCGACCAACGCCCATTACTGCAAAGACCCGGCAGGAAACGTCGTCGGGGTGGAAGGCACGGCCAGGGACGTCACCGACAATAAGCGATTGGAAGACGAAATGTGGCGTTTGGCCAATTTCGACAGCCTCACCGGCCTGCCCAACCGCCGCTTGTTCTACGACCGCCTCAGGGTCGCGGTGGCGCAGGCCAAGCGCCACGGCAAACGGGGCGCGCTGATGTTCGTGGACCTGGACGGTTTCAAAGCCATCAACGACGATTTCGGCCACGCCGCCGGCGACGCCTACCTGTGCGAAACGGCGCGGCGGCTCGAAGGCGTGCTGCGCCGCTCGGATACCGTCGCGCGCATCGGCGGCGACGAATTCACCATCATTTTTTCCGAGGTGGACAGCAACGGGCACATCGCCGGGGTGGTCGACAAAATCCAGGCCGCCTTGGCCCCGCCCATGCGCCTGCACGACGAGTCCCGCTCCATCGCCGCATCCATCGGCGTCACCGTGTTTCCCGACGAGGGAGACACCGCGGACGAGCTGTTGCGGGCCGCCGACGACAAGATGTACGCCGCCAAAACGGAAACAGGCGGCGCCCGCCGCCGCTGATCCCGCCCCTAAGCGCAACACGGCCTCCCCGGCCATCGTCCGCCGCCCCGTAGCCACGCGCCCCGCCATGGGGCAGAATATGCCCCGCAATGGGGCCTTCCAAGCGAATTCGCCCCAATATGGTGCGACGCACTTGCCCCGCGAGTCCGCACCCCAACCAAACGCCGACTTTTCGGGGTGGCCATGAATAACAATAAACGGGTATTGCCTTTAGTTTCCGCGGGCGCGTTGCTGCTCGCTCCGCTGGCGGCCGCGGCGGAAGAGCTCAACTCAGCCGACACCGCCTGGATACTCACTTCCGCCGCGCTGGTGCTGTTCATGACCGTGCCCGGCCTGGCGCTGTTCTACGGCGGCTTGGTGCGCGCCAAAAACGTGCTGTCGGTGCTCATGCACTGCTTCGCCATCACGTCCCTGGCTTCGATTCTGTGGGTGGTTGCCGGCTATAGCCTGGCACTGACCGAGGGCAACGACGCGCTCGGCGGTCTGTCGCGGCTGTTCCTGGCCGGCATCGGCGCCGACACCCTGCACGGCAACCTGCCGGAATCGGTGTTCGTCATGTACCACCTGACCTTCGCCATTTTCGCCCCGGCGCTCATCGTCGGCGGCTTGGCGGAGCGCATGAAATTCTCCGCCCTGCTGGCCTTCACCGGCCTGTGGCTGCTGCTGGTTTACGTGCCGGTGTGCCATTGGATGTGGGGCGGCGGCTGGCTGCAACGGCTGGGGGTGATGGATTTCGCCGGCGGCATCGTGGTGCACACCAGCGGCGGCATCGCGGCCCTGGTGGCGGCGCTGATGCTGGGGCCGCGCAAAGGCTTTCCCCGCACGCCCATGCCCCCCCACAACCTGACCATGACCGCCACCGGCGGCGGCATCCTTTGGGTGGGCTGGCACGGCTTTTCCGCCGGCAGCGCGCTGATGGCCAACGGCGCCGCCGGCATGGCCATGCTCACCACCCACATCGCCGCCGCCGCCGCCGCCCTGGTGTGGATGAGCATCGAGTGGATCCGTTACGGCAAGCCCAGCGTACTGGGCATCATCACCGGCATGGTGGCGGGCCTGGGCATGATTTCGCCGGCGGCCGGCTTCGTCGGACCGGGCGGCGCGCTGTTCATCGGCATCGCCGCCGGCGGCCTGTGCTTTTTCTCCATCCAGGTCATCAAGCGCCGCTGGCAGGTGGACGACGCCCTGGACGTGTTTCCCGTCCACGGCGTGGGCGGCATGGCCGGCGCAGTGTTGACCGGCATTTTCGCGGCGGAATCCCTGGGCGGCAGCGGCCTTGCCGCGGAATCGGGGATGTTGGGGCAGGTGGCGCTGCAAGCGTTCGGCGTGGGCGTGACCCTGGCCTGGAGCGGCGCGGTGAGCTTCGTCCTGCTCAAGGGGCTGGACGCCGTGCTCGGCATACGCGTCGGCGCCGACGAGGAAACCGAGGGCCTGGACATCGCCCAGCACGATTCCAAAGGCTACAACATGTGAACGCGGCCGGCGCCGGATACCGGCCGGCGCCGGACTCGCCCACTCCGAGACTGCGAGACCGAGCATGAAAAAATTACTGATCCTGCTGGCGACACTGGGCGCCCCCGCCTACGGGGCGGCCGGCGAAGCCGACGCGGAGCAAATCGTCAAAAGCCATCCCTGCGCCGACGGCGAAACCATCGACCAATACCTGGGCCATAAACTCTCGTCCAGCCACCGCGACTTGGGCTGGCGCGTGTTCCCGGCGGAAGGCGGCGTGGACGTGGAGCGCGCCTTCCTCGCCAGCAAAAGCATGGAAATCCGCTACCGCTGGCGGGTGGACGGCACGGGCCAGGTGCAGGCCATCAGCGACCGGGCGCAAAGCCTTTGCTCATAAAAAAACGGCGTTTGCGGTTTTAACCGCGAACGCCGTACCGAGAGAACGCCACCAAAAGCGTTGCTGAAGCCGATCCTTGGCAGGATGGGAGGTCGTCTTGGCCGACTCCCGGCCAAAAACCCCGACTAAAAAGTGATGACCACGTCGGTCGTAAACAACAACTGATCCTTGCGCCGGCCCGCGTCGAACGCCTGGGTTTTGTCGGTCCAGTCGTAGCGGAGGTTGGGCCGTACCGTCAGCCACTTGGTGGCTTTATAGTTCAACCCGGCCGTCACCGCGTAGTAGTTGCTGCCTTCCCACGGATAAGCGCCGTTGGTCGCGGCGGTGGTGCCGCCGCAAGCATAAGTGTCGCCCGCGCCGTTGTTGACGTTGGTGCTGGCGCCGCAACGCCCCGGTCCCCAGACGCGGAAGCCGTTGTGGTCGCGGAACCATTCGGCGCGCACGCCGGCCGACAGCTTGTCGTCGATGTCGTAGAACAGGTACTGGTTGATGCCGTACCAGCGGGCGTTTTCCGTACCGGTGCCGTTGCGCGCGCTGTGCGCCGTAATCACGTTGTTGGCGAAGCCGTGGTCGTGCTGGATCACGTAATGCAGCTTATCGGTGAAGTTATGCTTGCCCACCAAGCTGTACATGGCCCAAGGCGAGCTGGAGTCTTCGCTGCGTCCGCCGGCGGTGGAGGTCAGCGCCAGGGAGGTGCCCGCGTCGTCGCTGGTCCAGGTCGCGCCGCCCAGGAACGCCCAGTTGCCCAGATCGCGGTTCCAGTTGCCGTCCCAACCGCCGGTGTTGCTGCCCGTCACCGCGCCGGCCGTGGCGCTCCAGTTGGAGTTGACGGCATAGCTGGCCAACACGCCGGTATGGGTGAAAGGCTCGCCGTATTGCATGGTGTACGGCTTGGTGACGAAGAAGTTGTCCGGCGCCGTCACCACTTCATAGCCGATGGGCGTGTAGAAGTGGCCGGCCTTCACCGACAAACCGTTGCCCACCGGCAGGTTGAACTCGGCGTAGGCCTGCGGAATGGCCATGCCGTAGAAACGGTCGCCGTGACTGTTCAGGTGCAAGTCCCAATTGCCGCGCTTGATCGGCGCGCCGGTGCGCGGATCGAAAGCCGGCGAACCGTAAGCCTGGGTGAAAATGGCGTCGGTGCCGTACATGAAGTCCACCCGGCCGCCCCAGTCGAAGGCATCGCCGCTGACGTTGACCGCTTTCTGCAAATACAGATACAGCTGGTTCATCTGCAATTCGCCGGTGCGGTCGTTGAACGTCACCGGGCCGTTGTATTTGTCCGGCGAGCTGTGGAAGTTGGCCGACACGCTGCTGTTGAGCCAACCGCCGAACTTCAAGTTCCAGTCCTTCATGAACTTGGCTTCATTGACGTTGACGCCCAGCACCTCGGCCAAGCCGCTGGCGTCGGTCCAGTGCTTCGCCTCGCCCTCAACCGTCTTCGCGCCAGGCTCTTCGGCCTGGACCGCGTCCGCATTGGCGGACTGCGCGGCCAAGGCGGCCAGCACGCCAAAAGCCAGTGTCCTGGCGACCAAGCTCGATGCTTTTGTTTTCATCTGCACACCCCTTCGATAAGTACTAGGCTGCCGGTTTAAGGCTTTACGACATCCCTACTGCACGATTGGTGCCATCTACGCATTTCATTGATTATCAGTGACTTAAGCAATATTCCGTCGCCGTCGGCGCAAAACTTCCCGCACCACCGCTGTGCATCCCGCCCAAAGTTGATACACCAACGGTGCAAGGAAGCGCCACGATTGCGCCCGAACGCGGCATGCCGCGACTCCCTTCGCCCGCCCGGCCGACATCGCCCGCCGCTGAAGAGAAATAAGCCCCCAGTAAGCAAAAAACCGCAAGATTCCCGCCGCCGGACAAAACGGGGAAAGCCTCGCGCCGCAAGGCGCCATCACCGGCTAAAACCGAGAGGAGGCGGCCATCCGATTGAAACGATCGCGGCTTAAAATGGCCCGTCCGCGGGCGCCTATCCGGCGGCAGTGTGATTGAACCGACACCATGCGATACTTAAACCAACGCCGGGCGAGAAAGCATCCTGGATAACACCCTCGGTTACCGACGGAATTAGGACATTAAGGCGTCCGGCAAACCCTATGCGGAACACACACGTTTTTCTTAAAAGCCGAAGCGGTTGGAAATACGCCGACGGCCTCCCTTTTTTTTTGCTTTTGTCCGGCTTGGCGTTGAACGGCTGCGCGACCGGAGAATATCAATCGCCTCCCCTGCCGGTGTTCATGCGCGACGCCGCACCAGCACCAGCACCAGCACCAGCACCAGCACCAGCGGCAGCGGCAGCGCCTCCCCAACAGAGCGCGGAACCGAGCAAGCCGGCACCTGACAACCCGCCGGCCGACATACAGCCATTCACCCTGGACGCGGCGATCCAGCGCGCGCTGGACGCCGACCCGCAAATCCGCGCCGGTTTGGAAAGCGTGCACCAAGCGGAGGCGGATCTGATGACGGCGGGGCTGCCTCCCAATCCGACCTTGTCCACCGGCGGCTCGCTCATGCCCCTGAACCGGCGCTTCACCGTCACTCGCCAAGGCGGGCCGCCCCAGTTCGACGCCGGCGCGGCGTTTCCCATCGACTGGTTCCTGTTCGGCAAGCGCGCGGCGGCGGTGATGGCCGCCGAAAAAAGCGTGGACGTCGCCGCCGCGGGCTTTTCCGACCTGGTGCGCCAGCGCATCGCCGGCACCATCTCCGCTTTTTACGACGTGCTGGAAGCCCAGGCCACGCTGCAGCTGGCGCGGGAGGACATGAACAATCTGTCCGAGCTGGAAAAGATCACCGCCAACCGGGTCGAACTGGGCGGCGTCGGAACGGTCGAACTGGACCGCGTGCGCCTGTCGATTTTCAGCAGCCGGCGCGAAGTGCGGGCCAGGGAAGTGGCGCTGGAAGGCGCGCTGAGCCGCCTGCGGGCCTTTCTCGGCTATACCGACGCGGCGGCCCTGAAAATCCAGGGCAGCCTGGACATCGCCAAGCTGCCGCAGCCCCTGTCCTCCGAAGCGGCGTTCGCCGTGGCCGAGGAAAACCGGCCGGACCTCATCGCCCTGCGGCGCCAAGTGACGCAGGCCGAAGCCAACGTGCAGCTGGAGGAGCGCAAGGCCTACCCGGAGGTCACTCCCCGCGTCGGCTATACCCGCCAGTTCCAGGAAAAAGCCGTCGGTTTTCCCGACGCCAGCTCCTGGGGCGTCGGGGTCGACATGTCGGTGCCCCTGTTCGACCGCAACCAGGGCAACATCGCCAAGGCCCGCTCGATCCAGACCCAGTCCGAACTCAACCTGAACGCCCAATTGGTGGCGCTGCGCGCCGAAATCGACCAGGCGGTCAAGGCCTACGACAGCGCCTACCAGGTCTTGACCACCGACGACCCCGGCCAGCTCGACGCGGCGCGCAACGTGCGCGACAAGATTCGCGCGGCCTACGAACTGGGCGGCAAGACCCTGATGGAAGTGCTGGACGCCCAACGCACCTACCGGGAGACCTACCGCTTGCACATCGCCGCCCGCTCCAACTACTGGCATTCGTTCTACGGCCTCAACGCCGCCCTCGGTAAACAGGTATTGCGATGAATCCCCGGCTTCCTATCGGTAAAGACCCGGCTCACCACGCGATCCGGCCGAAAAGCCCCGTCTGGCTGCTGGCAGCGGGGCTGGTCGCGGTGGCGATCTGGCAACTTTGGCCGTCGACGGAGGACGCACCGGCCGACAAGGCCAAACCCGACGCGGTCACCCTGGCAGGTCCCGGGCTCATCGCCGTGCAACCGGGCAGCCTGTTGGAAAAGAAGCTGGAACTGGCGACGGTGCAGCGGGAGCGCATTAAAACGCCGCTGCTGTCGGTGACCGGCGCCGTCATGGCGCGCCTGCGCCCCGGCAGCGGCGCCGTCGAGGATCGCTGGCAATTCAGCAGCGTCGAACTGTCGGGCATCTACGCGGACTGGCAAAAAGCGGACACGGAAAAAGAATTCGCCGCCAAGCAGCTGAGCAAAACCCGCGAACTGACCGCGGCGCAACTCAATTCGCAAGGCAAGGTGGTGGAAAGGCTGCGCAAGCTGGTGGCGACCGGCACGGAAGCGGTGCGCGATCTGAGCGCCGCCGAGGCCGGTTTGCTGCAAACGCAGCTGGAAGGACAGAAAGCGGTATTCGAAGCGGAAAGCGCGCTGTCCCAGGCCACCCATAGCCACGCCGACCTGGAACGGCACTTGCTCCAAGCCGGCATCGACCCGGCCCTGCTGGCCCAGGTTCCGAGCGGCGCCTCCCTGGTGATGGCCGACGTGCCGGAAGTCCGCATCGCCCTGGTTGCCGCCGGGCAAGCCTGCGAAGCCACCTTCTTCGGGTTGCCGGACCAGGTGTTTCGCGGCGTCGTGCGCAGCCTCGCCCCCGCCCTGTCGCCCGAACGGCGCACGCTGCGGGTCTTTTTCGAGCTCAACGACCAGGACGGCCGGCTGAAGCCCGGCATGTACGCCGAGATCGGCCTGGGCACCGACCCTAGGGAGGCCGTGCTGGCGCCGTCCGACGGCGTACTGCACATCACCAATGCCGATTACGTGCTCACCGAAACCGGCGCCGGACTGTGGAAAGTCACGGAAGTCCAGGTGGGGGAGCGCGCCGGCGACCGGGTGGAAATCCTGGAAGGCCTCCAAGGCGGCGAGCGGATGATCGGCACCGGCGCCATCCTGCTGAAGCCGCTGGTGGTGCAAGCCCTGCTGCAAGCCAAGGCGCCTCCCAAGGCACAGGCGACGGCGCAGCCATGATCCCCGTCCTCATTCGCGCCGCCCTGCACTACCGCTGGATCGTGCTGATCGGCACCGCGGCCTTGGCGGCCCTGGGCCTGTGGTCGTTCAGCCAGATGAAGATCGACGCCTACCCGGACATTTCCGCCCAAATGGTGCAGGTGATCACCACTTATCCCGGCCGCGCGCCGGAAGAAGTGGAGCGGCAGGTGACGATTCCGGTGGAAATCGCCATGCGCAACGTGCCTAAAGTGGAGACGATCCGTTCGCGCACCATCTTCGGCCTGTCCGTGGTGCAGCTCATTTTCGAGGAAGGCACCGAGAGCTACTGGGCGCGCCAGCGGGTTCAGGAAAAACTCGCCAGCCTGCAATTGCCGGACGGCGCCGCCGCCGACCTGGGGCCGCTGGCGACCGCCTACGGCGAAATGCTGCGCTACGAGTTGGAGTCCGACGGCCGCTACGACCTGATGGAACTGCGCACGCTCAACGATTGGGTGGTCATTCCGCGCCTGCTGCGGGCGTCGGGCGTGGCGGAAGTGTCCAACTTCGGCGGTTACGCCAAACAGCACGGCGTGCTGTTGGACCCGGCGCAGCTGCTGCGCTTCGGCCTGTCGGTCAACGACGTGGTGGACGCCATCCAGACCAATAACGCCAGCGCCGGCGGCAGCGTCATTTCCCGCGGCAGCATGTCCTTCGTCATCCGCGGCCGCGGCGCGTTGCAAAGCGAGGAAGACATCGGCTCGATCTTCATCAAGTCCATCGGCGGCACGCCTATCACCGTGCGGGACGTCGCCCAAGTCCGCCTGGACGCCAAGATCCCCGCGGGCATTTTCAGCAAGAACCTCACCGACGAAGCGGTGGAAGGCATCGTGCTGCTGCGCAAGGGCGAAAACCCTTCGGAAGTGCTGGCCAACGTCCAACAGGCGGTGGAAGAGCTCAACGCCGAGGGCTTGCCGGAGGGCGTGCGCTTGTCGCCCTATTACGACCGCAGCCATTTGATCGAAAACACGCTGCACACCGTGGGCCACAGCGTGACCCTGGGGATCGGCCTGGTGGTGCTGGTGCTGCTGGCCTTTCTCGGCCATCCGTCCTTGGCCGCCCTGGTCGCGCTCACCATTCCTTTTTCCCTGCTGTTCGCCCTGGTGCTGATGTACGGCTCGGGCATCCCCATCGGCCTGCTGTCCATCGGCGCCATCGATTTCGGCATCATCGTCGACGGCGCGGTGATCATGGCGGAGAACATCGCCCGGCGCTTGGACGAACGCGAGCACGAAGCACCGGCCGACCGCCCCAGCGTCGGCCAAACGGTGCTGGCCGCCGCCCTGGAAGTGGAGCGGCCGGTGTTCTTCGCCGGCCTGATGATCGTCGGCGCCTTCCTGCCGCTGCTGACCCTCACCCATATCGAAGGCTTGCTGTTCCGTCCCATGGCGCTGACCATCGTTTTCGCCCTGGTCGGCGCCATGCTGTTCGCGCTGTTGGTGGTGCCGGTGCTGGCCACCCTGCTGTTCCGCAAAGGCTACCGGGAATGGGAAAACCCGCTGTTGATCTGGCTGGCTCGACGCTACTCGACGCTGCTGTCCTGGCTGATGCGCCACCGCCGGACGGCGGTGGCCGGGGCGGGCGCGCTGCTGCTGGCGGTATTCGTCCTGGTCCTGCCGCGCATGGGCTCCGAATTCCTGCCTTATATGGACGAAGGCGTCGCCTGGGTGCGCGCCAACTTCCCCGAAGGCACCTCGCTGCAGCAGACCTCCCAGTTCGGCCGGCGTTTGCGCGAAATCGCCCTGGAATTTCCCGATATCGACTTCGTCGCCGTGCAGACCGGCCGCAACGACAGCGGCACCGACCCCTACCCGCCCAGCCGCATCGAGATGATGGTGGGGCCGAAACCGCGCGACGCCTGGACGCAGTTCCATCGCAAGCAAGAACTGGTGGCCGCTTTAGGCGCGCGCTTCCGCGCCGAATTCCCCACCACCCGCTTCAATTTCACCCAGCCCATCATCGACAGCGTCACCGAGGACGCCAACGGCACCTCGGCCAACATGGCCATCGAATTCTCCGGCGCCGATTCCGACGTGCTGCTGGATTTGGCGCGCCGCGCCGAAACCCTGCTGAAACAAGTGCCCGGCGCCATGGACGTGAGCATCGAGCAGGAAGGGCCGCAGCCGCAGCTGGTGATCCAGCCCGACCGCGCCTTGTGCGCCCGCTACAACGTCCGCATCGAGGACGTCACCCTGCTGATCGACACCGCCATCGGCGGCGCGCCCATCGGCACGCTGTTCGAGGGGGAACGCCGCTTCGACATCGTCAGCCGCTTCGCGCCGGAGCACCTGGCCTCGCCCCAGGCCCTGGGCCGGCTGCCGGTCTATAACGCCGACGGTGTGCCGATTCCCCTGGCGCAAGTGGCCCGCATCGATATCGCCGACGGCCAAACCATGATCGCCCGCGCCGACGGGCGCCGCCGCCTGACCGTGCGCAGCGACATCGTCGGCCGCGACCAGGGCGGCTTCGTCGCCGAGGCGCAGCGGCGGTTCGCGCAGGAAATCCAAGTCCCTCCCGGCTACCGCGCCACCTGGCTGGGCATGTTCGAAAACCTGAAACGCGCCGGCCAGCATTTCAAGCTGCTGGTGCCGACGGCCATCACCGTTATTTACCTCTTGTTGCTGGCCATGTTCACTTCCCAGCGAGCGGCCCTGATCCTGCTGCTGGCGATCCCCTTCGCCTTCGTCGGCGGCGCCGTCGCCCTTTATTTGCGCGGCATGAACATCAACGTCTCCTCCGGCGTGGGCTTCGCCGCCGTGTTCGGCGTGTCGATCATGAACGGCGTGCTCATCGTCCGCACCATCACCGACCTGCGCTTGCAAGGCGAAACGCTGGAGAACGCCATACGCCAAGGGGCGGTCCGCTGCCTGCGCCCCATCCTCATCGCCTCGCTGGTCGCCATACTCGGCTTGGTGCCGGCCTCCTTGGCCACCGGCTTGGGCTCGGACGTGCAACGCCCGCTGGCCACCGTCATCGTCTGGGGCCTGTTCAGCGCGACGCTGATGACCTTGTTGCTAGTGCCGGTGCTTTACCGCATGTTCGTCCCCCGTCTGCCGGTAGCGGAAACGGGCAAGGACGAATGGTCGGGCGTTTGACCGCGACCAACCGCCGGGGAGGCGGGAAACGCCCGCGTTGATCGAACGCATGGCGCACGCTACAGTACCGCCGCCACGCGCCGACTCCCCGCCGGCGCGGCGACAACCCAACTCCCCCAAGGCAATCGATTCCATGCCACCCAATGCCTTTCCCGCGCCGACTTCGTCCAAGCTCCTCGCCGGGGCGGCGCTCTGGGCGTTCGCCGTCGGCTTGACGGGCTGCATGTCGCCCGCCACCCTGGACCGGGCCGTCATCGCCTACGACCGGGCCACCACGGATATCCTGTCCAAACAGCTGCTGCTCAACATCGCCCGCGCCCACCAGCACCAGCCCATGCATTTCACCGGCGTGTCCAATATCGCCGCGACCTTCAACTTCCAATTCAACGCCGGCGCCACCCCCGCCCTCACCGGCAGCTCGGGTTCGCTGCTCACGCCCATCTTCGGCGGCACGGTGTCGGAAAATCCCACCGTCAGCATCGTGCCCATGGAAGGCGAGGAATTCACCCGCCGGCTGCTGACGCCCATCCAGGAAACCAAACTGACCATGCTGCTGCGCCAGGGCGCCGACGTGGACCTGGTGCTGCGTCTGATCGCCGGCGAGCTGCGCATGCGCAAGGACGGCCGCGAGGTCGTGTATTTCAACAGGCCGTCCGACGCCACCGGCTATCCCCTGTTCCGCCAAGCCGTGCTGCATTTGTCCACCGTGCAGGACCGCCATGCTTTATATGTGGAACCGCTGATTTTCGAACGGCGTTGGAGCGTGCCGGCCGCGTCGTTGTCGCCGGAACAATTGGCGGCCCTGCAAAAGGAGTTCAACGTGGACTACGTGCCGGGCCGACCCCTGGCCGGGCTGTCCAAGCGCGTCACCGGCCACATCCTGGTCACCAATTACGATACGGCCATGCTCAGCAACGAGGAACGCATCCGCCTGCACGAGGAAGCCGACCAAGGCCCGCCCAACGCGATCACCGTGGACATCCGGCCGGAATATCCCGGCGGCGAACTCCCCTTCCACGGCAGCTTCCGCTTCCGCAGCTTCCACAACGTGCTGGACTTCATCGGCCAGGACATCGCCGAAGCGCCGGAATACGACGTGCCCAGGCATCCGCAAACCCCGCCGGTGAGCGAAAACCCGGTGCACACCATGGAAGTGCTGGTGGCCGACAGCGAACCGTCCGACGCCGACGTCAGCGTCAACCTCAACGGCCGTTATTACGCGGTGAAGCCGGATTCCGGCTATCAATGGAACCGCGAGGCGTTCCGTCTGCTGTCGCAAGTGTTCCAGATGACCATGACCGAACTGCCCCAATTCGGCGTGCCCAGCATCACCATCGCCAAGTAGCCGCCGCCGGTCTTTGGGCCAAGGCCGGCCGGTATTTATACGGAATTTTTACAACGCCTCTGCCATAGTGATCCCTTAAGGAAGCTCTGATCAAGTCAGAGCTTCCCGCGACACAGGGATGTGTCGCCCCGATCAAGGGCGCTAAGCCATTGATCGGGGAGCTTTCGGAAAATCGCATTTTTCGAAAGCGATCTCTGACAAGTCCTGGATGGACTTGTTCAGAGTTGCCTTAAGCGCCAACGCTTTCCCGCTTTGCAGGTGATCCATGGAATCGCTCTTCATCCTCCTGATCGTGGCGTTTTTCGCCGTCACCCTGGCGTTGGTATACGGCTGCGAAAAATTGCGAGGCGCGCCATGAGCGGCATTTATCTCCTTAGCGCCCTGCTGGCGCTGCTGGTCTTCGTCTACCTGGTCGCCGCGCTGCTCTACCCGGAGAAATTCTGATGACGGGCCAAGGCTGGCTGCAAATCCTGCTCTACCTCGCCGCGCTGCTGGCCCTGGCCAAACCGCTGGGCGTTTACATAGCGCGGGTTTATCAAGGGGAGTCCGCGGCGAATCGCTGGCTGGCCCCGCTGGAGAAGTTCGCCTATCGCCTGTGCGGCATCGACGCTCAGCGGGAAATGCGCTGGACCGATTACGCCGCCGCCATGCTGATATTCAACCTGCTGGGCGCGCTGGCGGTATTCGCCCTGCAACGACTGCAAGCCGGGTTGCCGCTGAACCCTCAGGGCTTGCCCAATGTTTCCGCCGATTCGGCCTTCAACACGGCCGTCAGCTTCGCCAGCAACACCAACTGGCAAGGCTACGGCGGCGAAACCACCCTGAGCTACCTGACGCAGATGCTGGGGCTGACGGTGCAGAATTTCCTGTCCGCCGCCACCGGCATGGCGGTGCTGGTGGCGCTGGTGCGGGGCTTCGTGCGGCGCAATACGGAGACCATCGGCAACTTCTGGGTGGACCTGACCCGCGGCACCCTGTACATCCTGCTGCCGCTGTCGCTGTTGCTGGCGCTGGCCTTGGCGAGCCAGGGCGTAGTGCAGACTTTCGCCCCCTATCAGACGGTGGCGCTGGCGGAAAAAGCCGAGACCAAGGAACAAACCATCGCCGTAGGCCCGGCCGCCTCGCAAGTGGCGATCAAGCAGCTGGGCACCAACGGCGGCGGCTTTTTCAACGCCAACTCCGCCCATCCGCTGGAAAATCCCACCCCCTTGTCCAATTTCCTGGAAATGCTGGCCATCCTGCTGATCCCCGCGGCGCTGTGCCACACGTTCGGCGCCATGGTCGGAGACAACCGGCAAGGCCGGGCCGTCCTGGCGGCCATGACGCTGGTATTCGCCGCCGCGCTGTTCGCTACCGTAAGCGCCGAACAAGCCGGCAACCCACGGCTCGCCGGCTTGGGCCTGGATCAGGCCGGCGGCAACATGGAAGGCAAGGAAACCCGCTTCGGCATCGCCAACTCGGCGCTGTGGGCCGTCGCCACCACCGCCGCCTCCAACGGCTCGGTCAACGCCATGCACGACGCCTTCACGCCCCTAGGCGGCATGGTGCCGATGTGGCTGATGCAACTGGGCGAGGTGATCTACGGCGGCGTCGGCTCCGGCCTGTACGGCATGATCGTATTCGCCCTCGTCGCCGTGTTCGTGGCGGGCCTCATGATCGGCCGCACGCCGGAATACCTGGGCAAGAAAATCGAAGCTTACGAGATGAAAATGGCGGCACTGGTCATCCTCATCCCACCGCTATTGGTGCTGGGCGGCACCGCCGTCGCCGTGATGACGGAAGCCGGCAGAGCCGCCGTCGCCAACCCCGGCCCCCACGGCTTCAGCGAAATCCTCTACGCCTTCTCCTCGGCGGGCAACAACAACGGCAGCGCCTTCGCCGGATTGTCGGCCAACACGCCTTTCTACAACGTCACGCTGGGACTGGCCATGCTGATTTCCCGCTATTGGCTGGCGGTGCCGGTGCTAGCCATCGCCGGCTCCCTCGCCGCCAAGAAAACCGTGCCGGCCGGACCGGGCACGCTGCCCACCCACACGCCATTGTTCGTCGCCCTGCTCGTCGGCACCGTGCTGCTGGTGGGCGCGCTGACCTTCATCCCCGCCCTGGCCCTGGGGCCGGTGGTGGAGCAGTTGCAGATGATCGGCGTGCGCTGAATCATTTGGTGGAGGTTGTGCCACGCTGGACACTCGATACCCAGCGTTGTACGTTAACGCGTACATTCACGGAGCCACCTATGGACGCGATTACTTACACGACCGCTCGTGCAAACCTCGCCAGCACAATGGATAGGGTTTGCAACGACCACGAGGCGTTGATCATTACCCGCAACGGCGAACAGTCCGTTGTGATGCTTTCGCTCGAAGACTACAAGGCGCTGGAGGAAACCGCCTATCTCCTGCGTACTCCCGCCAACGCCAAGCGGCTTCTTTCCGCCATTGCACAACTGAACGCCGGCAAAGGCGTCGAGCAAGAACGGGCCCCGTGAAGCTGATCTTCTCGGACGAGGCCTGGGAAGATTACCTGCATTGGCAAAAGCAAGATAAGCGCATGGTGGAACGGATCAACAAGCTGATCTGTGAAGTACAGCGCGAACCGTTCAGCGGAGTGGGCAAGCCCGAGCCATTGAAACATGCACTATCGGGCTTTTGGTCACGGCGGATTACGGACGAGCATCGCATGGTGTACCGCATAGCCAATGATGCGCTGGAAATTGTGCAACTCCGTTTTCACTACTGACCTCATGGCTGCGGACATTGCCAAGGCGTAACCCAATTCTGTAGGGCGCAATAGCGGTCCTCCGCGTATTGCGCCGCATGGCGGCCTATCCGATTTTATTTGCGCTCGCCGTCAACGACGTCAAGACTGGGTGGCGTCGCCCAATTCGCTGGATATATCCCCTGCTCGACATACCGATGGAAAGTTGAGTAAGGCCAATCCGCCACATGTTTGACCAAGCCATGCTTGATCGGATTGATATGGCAATAGTCGATATGTGCGGCGTAATCCGCATCATCCCGGATCACGTGATCCCAGAACCGCCGCTGCCAGATACCTCTTTCCCCGCGCGCGATGCGCACGGCCGATCTCCGCTCTGTGACAGGCAAAGCCTTGGAAAATTGCTGTTTGATGATCCGCCAACGATTGGCGTTGTCCACATCGCCCGGCGGCAATGTCCATACGCAATGCAAATGTTCCGGCAACACCACCCAGGCATCGATATGAAACGGCCGGCGATGGCGGGTTTCCCGGACAACCTCGCGCAGAATATCGACGTGGCGCGTAAGAAGATCGTTGGCGTATCTTTCGAGCAAGTTCACCGTGAAAAAGTACGTCCCTCCAGGAACACGGTAACGTCGGTAGTCGGACATCGGGTTTCCTTGAAATCGACCATGGACGGGGTTTATATAGGCGGCTCGTTGCTTAGCCAACCCTTATGTGGCCTTGAACGCCTCCATTCGGTGCAATACGCGGAGGACCGCTATTGCACCCTACGAATGCGGGTTACGGGTTGCGTGCTGCCGGGTTATGCCACATCGGTTTCAGCGCGTATGCCTAAGCAGTGCGCGACATCGGCGGAAATACGAATATTTTCCTCCAGTGGAAGGGCAAGCCATTCGGTCATTTCATTCAGGCCTGAGTATCCCAATTGAAGAAAGTCAACCACCTTGTCGGTGTCGTAGACAATTTGCTTGGCGACAAGGCGAGTCGATCTGCCGTCAACCCAAGAGACATTGGTCTGGCATAGGGCGAATGTCTTTAGCGTTGACGTGGGTTGCTGCGTTCGAACGAAGAAAAACAACTCTGGTAGAGCGGGGGAAAGAATCGAAATGTACTCTCGAACCACGGGGATCTCAAATAGTTCTCGCGGATCATTTTCGTAGCCGAAAAAGCTGAGTTCGACTTTCCCTTGATTCTCGAGTGCCAACTCTCTTGTCACGCGAAGGCGGTCAAAGAATTCTCGTGTTCGAGTGATGTCTTTCGACTCGACCTCTGGTCGGTCAATAATGAAGTGAAGATAGTCTGATTCGGCAAGAAGATTGTTTACCGCCCAATAGGCTTCTAGTGCTTCTCGGTGGTCCATCAACGGTGGAAGTAGTGCCTCGATCTTAGCTTTTGACTCGCGCAAAATATTCTCGAAAAACACTGTAATTTTCCAGTTGTCGCCGGCAGGCTGGGTCTCTTGGGGCAGAAAGCGGACCCAGTAGCATTCCTTTGACTCTGGATGGCATAGCACAATCAAGACGGGAATTGGGTAGTTGGCCAAGTAATTGAAATGCTTTTGCTCTCCTCGATAGATGTAGCCCCATCGATTCTTCTCTTGAAAGAAACTCTTTCCGTACTTGATCTGCACGGCGAGAAGCTGTCCAGTTACGTGGCCGTCCATGGTTACAACCTCAACCTGCCCATCGATGCCGAAATCGTGTTCTTGATGGTTGCGTTTGAATATCCATCCGAACTCATCGAATACGATGTTCGATACCACTTGAACACCACGCTCACCTTGTTGAGCTGCGTGGGAGAAACGCGGGAGATCGGTATTCATGGAGCATAACAAGTGATTGTACGGTTTCTACCTATCTATACAGGCCGCCAGACATCTTGACAAGCAGCTCATATTTTCCATCGCGCTCCTAACGGCCTATCTTCCCGGGTCGCCAAGTTATACAGATACGGAAATCCTGCCATGTGGCTGTTTCCTTCGATGTGGCCGGACGCTACCAGCGAGCGTCGCTATATCCGTGGTCACGGTCAGGCCTCGCGCTTCAATCTTGACGGCTTTTTTACAACGCCCGGTATAGGCTTTCCCGTGGCGGCCGTCTTTCAGCGGCAGCCTCGCCATTTACCGGGAGCCTTCCATGAGCCATAAGCCCCATTCCGCCGGCTTGTTCGATCGGGCCATCGTGCAACAGGCGCTGGTCGATGCTTTCCGCAAGCTGGCGCCGCGCCAGCAGTGGAAGAATCCGGTGATGTTCGTCGTGTATCTCGGCAGCTTGCTGACCACCGTGCTGTGGTTGCAGGCGCTAGGTGGCGAAGGCGAGGCGCCGTCCGGTTTCATCCTGGCCGTTACGCTATGGCTGTGGTTCACGGTGCTGTTCGCCAACTTCGCCGAGGCGGTGGCGGAAGGGCGCAGCAAGGCGCAGGCGGCGTTCCTGCGCTCGGCCAAGCGCGATATCGCCGCCAAGAAATTGGACGAGCCGCGTTACGGTTCCAACTATTCCAAAGTGGCCGGCTCCACCCTGCGCAAGGGCGACGTGGTGCTCATCGAAGCCGGCGATTTCGTGCCCGGCGACGGCGAGGTGATCGAAGGCGTGGCCTCGGTGGACGAAAGCGCCATCACCGGCGAATCGGCGCCGGTGATCCGCGAGTCCGGCGGCGACTTCAGTTCGGTGACCGGCGGCACGCGGGTGCTGTCGGACTGGCTGGTGGTGCGCATCGCCGTCAATCCGGGCGAAGCCTTCCTGGACCGCATGATCGCCATGGTGGAAGGCGCCAAACGACAGAAGACCCCCAACGAAATCGCCCTGACCATCCTGCTGGTGGCGCTGACCTTGATCTTCCTCATGGCCACCGTGACCTTGCTGCCCTTCTCCCTCTACGCGGTGGAAACCGCCGGCGCCGGCCGGCCCATCACCATCACGGTGCTGGTGGCGCTGTTGGTGTGCCTGATCCCCACCACCATCGGCGGGCTGTTGTCCGCCATCGGCGTGGCCGGCATCGGCCGCATGATGCAGAAAAACGTCGTTGCCACTTCCGGCCGGGCGGTGGAAGCGGCCGGCGATGTGGACGTGCTGCTGCTGGACAAGACCGGCACCATCACCCTGGGCAACCGCCAGGCAGCGGCTTTCCTGCCGGTGGCCGGCGTCAGCGAAAAGGCCCTGGCGGACGCCGCGCAGCTGGCTTCCCTGGCGGACGAAACGCCGGAAGGCCGCAGCATCGTGGTGCTGGCCAAACAGAAGTTCGGCCTGCGCGAGCGGGACGTGCACGCCCTGGACGCCACCTTCGTGCACTTCAGCGCCCAGACGCGCATGAGCGGCGTCAATTTGGGGTCACGGCAGATCCGCAAGGGCGCGGCCGACGCCATCCGCCAGTACGTGGAAGAATGCGGCGGCAACTTTCCGGCAGAGATGCGCAAGCTGGTGGACGACGTAGCGCGGCGGGGCAGTACGCCGCTGGTGGTGGCGGAAGGTCGCAGCGTGCTGGGCGTCATCGAGCTGAAGGACATCGTCAAGGGCGGCATCAAGGAGCGCTTCATCGAGCTGCGCCGCATGGGCATCAAGACGGTGATGATTACCGGCGACAACCGCCTGACCGCCGCCGCCATCGCCGCCGAAGCGGGGGTGGACGATTTCCTGGCGGAAGCCACGCCGGAGACCAAACTCAAATTGATCCGCGATTACCAGGCCGACGGCCGGCTGGTCGCCATGACGGGAGACGGCACCAACGACGCCCCGGCCCTAGCCCAGGCCGACGTGGCGGTGGCGATGAATTCCGGCACCCAGGCGGCCAAGGAGGCCGGCAACATGGTGGATTTGGACTCCAACCCCACCAAGCTGATCGAAATCGTGGAAACCGGCAAGCAAATGCTCATGACCCGCGGCGCGCTGACCACCTTCAGCCTGGCCAACGACGTGGCCAAGTACTTCGCGATTATCCCGGCCGCGTTTGCCGGCACCTACCCGCAATTGAACGCCCTCAACGTCATGCATCTCGCCAGCCCGGACAGCGCTATCCTGTCGGCGGTGATCTTCAACGCGTTGATTATCGTGGCGCTGATTCCCCTAGCCTTGAAAGGCGTTGCCTACCGGGCGCTCGGCGCCGAACAACTGCTGCGGGACAATCTGCTGCTGTATGGCCTGGGCGGGCTTGTCGTGCCGTTCGCCGGCATCAAGCTCATCGACCTCATGCTTACCCAGCTCGGTCTGATTTAAAGGAGCTGCACCATGCGTCAGCACTTGAAAACCGCCGCCGCCATGCTGCTGTTGTGGAGCATCGCCACCGGCATTGCCTACCCCCTGCTGGTCACCGGCATCGCGCAAATCGCTTTTCCCTTCCAGGCCAACGGCAGCCTGATCGTTCAAGACGGCAAGCCGGCCGGATCGGCGCTGATCGGCCAGCCGTTCAGCGGCCCCCAATACTTCTGGGGCCGGCCGTCGGCCACGGCGCCCATGCCGTACAACGCCGCCGCGTCCGGCGACTCCAACCTGGGTCCGGCCAATCCGGCCCTGGCGGAAGCGGTCAAGGCGCGTATCCAGGCACTCAAGGACGCCAACCCCCACAATACCGCGCCGATACCCGTCGATTTGGTCACCGCCTCGGCCAGCGGCCTGGATCCCCACATCAGCCCGGCCGCGGCGGAATACCAAGTAGAACGCGTGGCGCGGGCGCGCCGGCTGCCGCCGGAAAAAGTGCGCGAGCTAGTAAAAAAACATACCGCAGGCCGCCAACTGGGCGTGCTGGGCGAACTGCGGGTCAATGTGCTGCAACTCAACTTGGCGTTGGACGCCTTGCGCTGAGCGAATCCCATGGGCCGTATACCACCTGCTTGGGCTGTATGTGCGCTGGCGCTGTCGCTGTGGAACGGCAGCGCCGCAGCACAACTCGCCGACCCTTACCGCCTTCCGCCCAGCAAGCAAAACCTCGAACCGTGCCGGCTGGCCGCCCTGGCGTTGGCGCCCGGCACGGTGGAAAATCTCGGCTTGCTCTGGCAGCAAGGCCATTACCGGTTCCGCTTCGACATCCGCAGCAGCGACGGACAGGCGCGGAAAGTGTTTTGCGACGGCGCCACCGGCCGCATTCTACCCATGGAAACGAATCCCATGTCCAACACCACGGTGCCGCCGCTGGACCTCGCGCCCGACGGCCGGCCCGGAATCAAACATGGCGCCCCCTGACCAGCGCCCCGACCCCGATGACCTGCTCGCCAAGGTCGAGCGCGACGAGGCCAAGGCCCGGCGCGGCCGGCTGAAAATTTTTTTCGGCGCTTCCGCCGGCGTCGGCAAAACCTTCGCCATGCTGCTGGCGGCGCGGGAGCGGCGCGCCGAAGCGGTGGACGTGGTGGTGGGGCTGGTGGAAACCCACGGCCGCAAGGAAACCGCCGCCTTGCTGGAGGGGCTGGAAATACTGCCCGTCCATCACCTCGCCTACCGCGGCACCCGTCTACGCGAATTCGACCTGGACGGCGCCCTGAAACGCAGGCCGACCCTCATCCTGGTCGACGAACTGGCCCACAGCAACGTGCCCGGCTCGCGCCATCCCAAGCGCTGGCAGGACGTGAGGGAATTGCTGGACGCCGGCATCGACGTCTACACCACCCTCAACGTGCAGCACCTGGAAAGCCTGTGCGACGACGTGGGGCAAATCTCCGGCATCCGCGTGTGGGAGTCGGTGCCGGACACGGTGTTCGAAGAAGCCGACGAAGTGGAACTGGTGGACCTGCCGCCGGACGAACTGCTGAACCGCCTCAAGGAAGGCAAGGTTTACCTGCCGCAACAGGCGGAAAAAGCCGTTCAGCATTTTTTCCGCAAAGGCAACCTCATCGCCCTGCGCGAACTGGCGCTGCGCTGCACGGCCGACCGAGTGGACGCGCAGATGCAGGACTACCGCGACGACCACGCCATCCGCGACGTGTGGCAGGTGGGAGACCGGGTGCTGGTGTGCATCGGGCCTTCGCCCATTTCCGAACGGCTGGTGCGCGCCGGCAAGCGGCTCGCTGCCGGCCTCCACGCCGACTGGATCGTGGCTTACGTGGAAACCCCCAAATTGCAGCGCCTGCCCGCGGAACGCCGCGACCAAGTGCTGGCCGTGCTGCGCCAGGCGGAACGGCTCGGTGCGGAAACGGTGACGCTGAGCGCGCCGGACATGACCGAAGCGATCCTGGATTTCGCCAGGGAACGCAACGTCACCAAGATTTTCATGGGCAAGCCGACCCGGCGCGGCTGGAAACGCTGGCTGCTCGGCTCGGTGGTCGACCGGGTGATTGCCGAAGCCCACAACATCAACGTCTACCTATTGGGCAGCCCGCGGGGGGAACCGGCGGCACGGGAGGCGCAACGCGCCCCGCCGCGCGACGAAAGCGACTCGGCGCGCAAGCGCCACGATAGCGGCTATCTGTGGGCCGTCGCCACCATCGCCCTGAGCACGCTGGTCGCCAAGACCCTGCTCGGCCACTTCGAGCTTGCCAATCTGGTCATGATCTATCTGGCGGGGGTGGTGTTCGTCGCTTCCCGCTTCGGCCGCGGGCCATCCATCCTGGCCTCGCTGCTGGGCGTGGCGGCATTCGACTATCTCTTCGTCACGCCCTATTTCAGTTTTACGGTGGCGGACACCCAGTATGTGATCGTGCTGCTGGCCCTGTTGGCGGTGTCCATCGTCATCAGCCAACTGACCGCCAATATGCGCTCCCAAGCCAAAATCGCCGCTCACCGGGAGCGTCGCGCCTCGGTGCTCTACGCCATGTCGAAGGAGCTGTCCGCCAGCCGCAGCGAGGACGACATCGTGCGCATCGCCGTGCGCCACATCCGCACGGAGTTCGGCAGCCGCAACGCGATCCTGTTTCCCAACGGCAACGGCCGCATCGTCTATCCGACCGACGCGCCATTGCCGGAGTCGCTCGCCGGCTGCGATTTGGGCGTGGCGCAGTGGGTACTGGACCACGACCAGATGGCGGGCCAAGGCACCGACACGTTGCCCGGCGCACAGGCCGTCTATTTTCCTTTGATCGGCGCCGAGGGCTCCATGGGGGTGCTGGCCTTGCTGCCGGCCAACCTGCGGCGGATTTTCCTGCCGGAGCAGCGGAAATTGCTGGAAACGTTCTGCCGTCAAATCGCCCAGGCCGTGGAACGGGTGCGTCTCGCCGAACAGGCCAAGGCCACCTTTGTGCAGATGGAGGCCGAACGCCTGCGCAACTCCCTGCTCAGCTCCATTTCCCACGACCTGCGCACGCCCCTGGCCACCATCGTCGGCTCCGCCAGCACCCTGGCGGAAAACGACGACAAACTGCGGCCGGAAGACCGCCGCGAATTGAGCCGCGCCATCTACGACGAAGCGCGGCGCATGTCCAACCTGGTCAACAATATTCTCGACATGGCGCGGCTGGACGCCGGCATGGTAAGCCTCAACCGGCAGTGGAACTCCTTGGAAGAGATCGTCGGCACGGTGCTGACGCGGCTGGGCAAACCGTTGCAAGGCCGGCCGCTCCAGGTCCGCCTGCCCACCGCCCTGCCCCTGCTTTACGTGGACGCCGTCATGATCGAACAGGTACTGATAAACCTGCTGGAAAACGCCGCGCGCTACACCCCGGCCGGCAGCGCCATCGAAATTTCCGCCGAGCAGGAGGCCGATCGGGTACTGATCGCCGTCGCCGACCATGGGCCGGGGTTCCCCTCCGGCCAGGAAGAGCAGCTATTCGAAAAGTTCTACCGCGTCCATCGGGAAGGGGCGCAAAGCGGCGTCGGGCTGGGGCTGGCCATCTGCAAGGCCGTCGTCGAGGCCCACGGCGGGCACATCCAGGCCAGGAACCGCAGCGGCGGCGGCGCGGTCTTCGCCTTCGCCTTGCCGGTGGAGCGGACCCCGCCCGAAATCGAGGCGGAAAGCGAGACGCAGCCCTAGCCATGGCAACCGCCACAGCCACCATCATTGTCATCGAGGACGATCCTCAGATGCGCCGCTTCCTCCGCACCAGCCTGGGCAGCCAAGGCTTCCAGGTGTTCGAAGCGGATACCGGCCAACGGGGCCTGATCGAAGCGGGCCAGCGCAAACCGGACATCCTCATCCTGGACCTGGGCCTGCCGGACATGGACGGCGTGGAGGTGGTCAAGGCGCTGCGGCAATGGACGCAGCTGCCCGTCATCGTCCTCTCGGCGCGCAGCACCGAGCAGCATAAGATCGAAGCGCTGGACGCCGGCGCCGACGATTACCTGACCAAGCCCTTCGGCATCGGCGAACTGCTGGCCCGCGTCCGCGTCGCCCTGCGCCACTCCGCCGCCGGCCAGCAGCCGGCGGCGCTGTTCGAGGCGGGCGACATCAAGGTGGACCTGTTGCAGCGGCAGGTGTTCGTCGGCGAGCGCGAAGTGCACCTGACGCCCATCGAATTCCGCTTATTGTCCGTGCTGGTGAAAAACGCCGGCAAAGTGCTGACCCACCGGCAGTTGCTGAAAGACGTCTGGGGACCGGGCCATGCGGAGGACGCCCATTACCTCAGGATTTACATGAGCCAGCTGCGCCACAAGCTGGAAGCGGATCCCACCCGGCCGCGCTATCTGACCACCGAGTCCGGCGTCGGCTATCGCTTGCGCTACGGCCCGTCGCCGGACTGAAGGCGAACGCCCCCGCATCCGCGTCGCTCAGCACGCCGGCCTTCTCCATCGCGTCCGCCGTTATTCGGCCTCCATTTTTTACGCGTTTTTGATACCGGCCTGACTAAAGTCTGCGGCAAAGGGCGACATGCCCTCCCCAGACTGTCACGAGGTTATGAAAAAACGACTTGTTGCTGTCCTGTTAAGCGGTCTATTCATTTTATCGGCCTGCCAATCCGGCGACGGCGAAACCGAGCTGGCAGGCTCGGCACAGGGCACCACCTACCACATCAAACTGGCGGGCGACATGCCGGCGGCACAACGGGATGGCCTGAGCGCTCGCATCGAAGCAACTTTCGATGACATCGACCGCAAGCTGTCCAATTATCGCGACGACTCCGAAATTTCCCGCTTCAACCGCCTCAACAGCAGCGACTGGGTGCCGGTTTCGCCGGAAATCGCCCGGCTGGTGGATATCGCCAAGCAGGTGTACGAGCGCTCGGAAGGTTGCTACGACCTGACGGTGAAGCCGCTGTTCGATTTGTGGGGCTTTTCCAAACACGAAAGCCGCGTGCCCAGCCAGGAGGAAATCGACGGGGCGCTGGCCCACGTCGGAATGTCCCGCGTCGAGGTGGATTTGGCGGGGGCGCGTATCCGCAGGCTCGATCCGGCGATGCAGATCGATTTATCGTCCATCGCCCAGGGCTACACGGTGGGAGCCATAGCGGATCTGCTGGACAGCGCCGGAATACACGACTACCTGGTGGAAGTGGGCGGCGAGATGAAAGTCAAAGGCCGCAAGGCCAACGGCCAACCTTGGCGAGTCGCCATCGAGACGCCGAACCCGTTCACCCGCGAAGTCGAGCGGATACTGGAAATGCGCGAACAACAGGGCATGGCGATCATGACCGCCGGCACCTACCGCAACTATTTCGAGGCCGACGGCCAGACCTATTCCCACATCCTCAACCCGAAGACCGGCCGGCCGGTCACCCATCACCTGGCTTCGGTCACCGTCCTCCACGACGACCCCACTTGGGCCGACGCCTGGGACACCGCCCTGCTGTGCGTGGGCGAAAAGGAAGCCGCCAAGATCGCCGAAACCGAACGCCTCAAGGTGCTGCTGATTTACCGGGACGAAGGCAAATTCGTACAACACGCCAGCCAGGCGTTTATTTCCTCTCAAGAGCCACAGCCCTAAGAGCCAGCCCTTGCGGGGCTACCCACCCCTCCGTGCGCCCAATTAAAACCTCAAGAATCCCCTATGAAAACCACCTCGCGCCGCAGCAAAACCCTCCAACTATCGGCTTTAATATTCGCTTGCCTTTTACCCGTGCTGGGCTTTGCCCAAGAAACGGCTGCCGCAACGCCGGCTGACCTGAAATACAGTTTTCTCGGCTATTTTGCGATTGTAGTCACGGTGATGGCCTATGCCATCGCAATGACCGAAGACCTGCACCAACTCAGCAAGGCCAAACCGATGGTTCTAGGCTCCGCGCTAATTTGGTTTGCCATCTTTACTTACTATTCGATAGAGCACGGCAGCGCAAAAACCATCGCCCCAATTTTCCAAAGCAATTTGACAGCCTACGCCGAGTTATTTCTATTCATTACCGTATCGATGACGTTTTTAAATGCCATGACCGAACGAGGCATTTTCGATGCATTGCGAATCGTGTTAAGCAACAGGCAGTACAGCTATCGGCAATTATTCTGGATTACCGGCGCGCTGGCTTTTGTGTTGTCTACCGTCATTAGCAGCCTGACGGTGGGCTTGCTGATGGGATACATCATCCTGGAAATAGGCAAAGGCCAGCCCAGATTCGTCGGCCTGGCAGGGCTGAACGCCGTCGTTGCGGCTAATGCCGGCGGCACCATGAGCCCCTTAGGCGGCATTTCCACATTTTTCGTTTGGCAGCAAAACATGCTGCATTTCACCGAGTTCTTTTATTTAACCATCCCCTGCATAGTCAATTTCTTGGTGCCGGCAATCATCATGCACTTCTCTGTCACCAAGGAAGCTCCCGCGTTTTCGCGGGACATACCGATTTTGAAGCGCGGCAGCAAACGGATTATTTTAATATTCATACTCACGTTCAGCGCTACCGTTTTATCGAATGTTTTTCTTGATATGCCGGCAATCGTTGGAATGATGTTCGGCTTGGCTATACTGCAATTCTTTGCCTACTATTTAACGAAATCGGAAAAAACCTATCGCCTCGCAACCGAGCACGAAGCCTACGACGAACACGAAATACAAATCTACATAGCATCAAAGAAGGGCTTCGATGTTTTCAAGTGCATCGCGGGAGTCGACTGGGATACATTGATGTTTTTCTATGGCGCGATGATGATTGTCGGCGCGCTTAGCTTTCTCGGATATTTAGATGCCATGGCGCATTATTTATTTACGGAAATCAACGCCACCTTGGCGAACGTCATGATCGGCTTGGCTTCTTCGTCCATCGACAACGGCACATTGATGTTCGCGGTGTTGAACATGCACCCGCCGTTCCCGGTAGGACAGTGGTTGTTGCTTACCTTGACGCTGGGAGTGGGTGGCAGCTTATTGGCGATCGGTTCCGCGCCTGGCCTGCACGTGCTGGGATTGATGAAAGCGCATATGAAAGAAGGCGAAGGCTATACTTTTACCCTGCACCTGCGCTGGATGCCCGCCGTTCTGCTGGGTTTTTTCGCCAGTATCGCCACGCTGTTTTTAGTTAACGGCGGCAAGTTCTAGTTTCGATCCAGGCGTTTTTAATGTCCCCATCCGGCGCCAGCACACGCAGTCCGAACGCAAACGCCTCGCCGGCCCGCGCGTTGGGAGCCGAGGCAAGGCGGCGGCGCGGGCGCCTGAAGATTTTCTTCGGCGCGGCGGACGGCGTGGGGAAAACCTATGCCATGCTGCTGGCGGCGAAAGAGCGGAACCGGGACGGCGGGGAAACGCTCGTGGGCATCGTCGAAACCCACGGCAGCAAGGAAATCGCCGAGTTGCTGGAGAACCTGGAATCGCTGCCGCGGAAAATCGTCTTGCAACGCGGCCTTTCCCTGCAGGAATTCGACCTGGATCAGGCGCTCGCCCGCCGACCGTCTTTGATCCTGGTGGACGAACTCGCCCACAGCAATGCGCCGGGAGCGCGCCATCGCAAACGCTGGCAAGACGTCAAAGAGCTGCTGGACGCCGGCATCGATGTCTACACGACGCTGAATGTGCAGCACTTGGAAAGCCTGCACGAAGATGTCGGTAACATCACCGGCATACGGGGTTGGGAGACCGTCCCGGATACGGTATTCGACGAAGCCGACGAAGTGGAGCTGGTGGACCTGCCGCCGGACGCGTTGCTGGCACGACTGGCGCAGGGCAAGGTTTGCCTGCCTCGGCAAGAGGAAAGGGCGAACCGTCATTTCTTCCGCAAGGGCAATCTCATCGCCTTACGCGAACTGGCCCTTAGGCGCACCGCCGAACGCGTCGATGCGGAAATGCGCGAGTACCGCAGCGATCACGCCATCCGCAAAGTCTGGCAAGCGGGCGAGCGCATCCTGGTTTGCGTCGGCCCGGACTCCCGCGCCGAACGCCTGGTATGGGCAGGCAAACGCTTGGCATCCAGCCTGCACGCGGCGTGGATCGTCGCCTACGTGGAAACCCCGAAGTTGCAGCGCCTGCCGCCGACGCAACGCGACGAGGTGCTGCGCGTATTGCGCCTGGCGGAACGACTGGGGGCGGACACCGCGACCTTGTCCGGACCGGACATGACCGAAGCGATCCTGGATTTCGCGCGCGAACACAACACGACCAAACTGGTCATGGGCAAGCCGGGCCGCAAGGGCTGGCGGCGCTGGTTTCTCGGCTCCGTGGTGGACAGCGTCATCAGCCGGGCGCACGACATCAACTTCTACCTGTTGGGCAGCGAACCGGAAGACGCTTCCCTTGCCGAACCGGCCGCCGCCCTCGAACAGCTCGACAGCGGCCTTGCGCCCACCGCCGACAGAGCCGGCTATGCCGGCTATTTCTGGGGCATCGTCACGCCGCACCTGTGCACGCTGATCGCTTGGCCGCTGCGCAACCATATCGGATCGGCCAGCATCCTGATGGTTTACCTGCTCGGCGTATTTCTCCTGGCCACCCGCTACGGGCTGGGACCCTCCCTGCTCGCCTGCCTGCTCACCGCCCCCGCGTTCGCCTTTTTTTTCGCGCCGCCGATCTTTTCCTTCGCTATATCGGATACGCAGAACCTCATCGGGCTGGCGGTCATGACCCTGGTCGCCGTCATCACCAGCAACCTCATGCAGAATGTGCGTTCCCAGGCCAAGATCGCCGCCTTCCGGGAAAGGCGCGCCGCCGCGCTGTACGGCCTGAGTAAGGAGTTGGCCGGCGCCCGCGAGGAGGAGGATATCGTCGACATCGCCGTGCGGCACGTGCAAGGCGAATTCGGCGGCTCGGCCGCATTGCTGCTGCGTAACGAGAAAGGAGAACTGGCCTACCCGACCGCCGAGTCGCTGCCTGCGCCCCTGCGCGGCATCGACCTTCGCGTGGCGCAGTGGGTGTTCAAGCACGGCCAGGTGGCCGGCAAAGGCACGGACACGTTGTCGGAAGATCGGGCGATTTACATTCCCCTGTGCGGCTCGCAAGAAGCCATCGGCCTGCTGGCCCTGGAGCCGGCCAGTTTGCGCCGGGTATTTCTGCCGGAACAAAGACGGTTGCTGGAAACCTTTTGCAACCAGATCGTCCAGGCTTTGGAACGGGTCCAGTCGGCGGAACGGGCGAAAAACGCCTCCATCCGCGCAGAAACGGAAGCCTTGCGCAACTCCCTGCTCGGCTCCCTCTCCCACGACCTGCGGACGCCGCTGACCAACATCGTCGGCGCCTCCGGCGCCCTGGTCGTGAACGATGCCTCGCTGCAGCCGGAAGATCGGCGCGAACTCAACCGCGCCATTCACGAGGAGGCGTTGCGCATGTCGGACTTGACCAGCAAGCTTCTGGACATGGCGCGCCTTGAGGGCGGCGAAATCGCCCTGGATCGGCAGTGGTACGCACTGGAAGAAATTGTCGGCAGCGCCCTGGGCCAGCTGGAAAAGCCGTTGCAGGACAGGCCGGTGACTGTCCGGCTGCCGGAGGGCGTGCCGCTGGTGTGGGTGGATGCCGTGCTGCTGCAGCAGGTATTGGTCAACCTGCTGGACAACGCCGTGAAATACACGCCGCCCGGCAGCCCTATCGACATCACCGCCGAATTATCCCCCTATCGGCTGACGATTGCGGTAGAGGACCGTGGGCCGGGAATTCCGGCGGGAATGGAGCAAAAGCTGTTCGATAAGTTTTACCGGCTCCAGGCGGAAAGCGCGCAAAGCGGCGTGGGATTGGGTTTGGCCATCTGTAGAGCCGCCGTGCAAGCCCACGGGGGCGAAATGAGCGTCGAAAGCCGCCAAGGCGGCGGGGCGGCTTTTTCCCTAACCCTGCCGGTGCAAAAGGATCCGCCTCCCATGGCCGAAGAAGATGCATCGGAGGAACCGCCATGACGGACGAGGAACCCTTGGTGTTGGTCATCGAGGACGATCCGCAAACCCGGCGCGTCCTCAGAACCAGCCTGGGCGGCCTGGGCTGGCAAGTGGCGGAAGCCAATAGCGGCGACAACGGCTTGGCCCAGGCCAAAAGCCGCCCCCCCGATGTGGTGATTCTAGACCTGGGGCTGCCGGACATGGACGGCGTGGCGGTGGTTCGGGCGATACGCAAAAATTCCGAAGTGCCCATTATCATTTTGTCGGCTCGCTCCCAGGAAGGCGACAAAATACGGGCGTTGGATACCGGCGCCGACGATTACCTGAGCAAACCGTTCAGCGCCGGCGAACTGGAAGCGCGCCTGCGCGCCCTGTTGCGGCGCGCCGCAAAAAACACGGCAAACCGCGAGCTGTTCCAGGTAGACGACTTGACGGTGGACCTCACGCTACGCAAGGTCTGCCTGGCCGAATGCGAGATACGCCTGTCCCGCATCGAATACCGCTTGCTGGCTGTCTTGATCCGCAATGCCGGCTTGGTAGTTACCCACCGGCAGTTGCTCCGCGAGGTGTGGGGACCATCCCACGTACACGATGCCCACTACGTGAGAGTCTACATGGCGCAACTGCGCCACAAGCTGGAAGCCGACCCCGCACGACCACACTATCTGCTCACCGAAGTTGGCGTAGGCTATCGCCTTCGCTGCGGCAACGACTTCGGCAACGCCTAACCATCACTCACTGTCAGGAGAAATCATTGTGTTCGGACTTTGTCAGCGGCTAGTCGCAACGTTATTGATCGTCGCGGCCGGCAGCGCCAGCGCCGACGATGCGCCGCCCCAGGGCCTGCTGGAATCCCTCACCGGCAAGGACGCCGCCGCCTGGACCGGCCTGGATCGATTCGGCCTCAACGCCGGCGGCTGGGCCGCGGCGGGTTTCACCTACAACAGCGACAGCCCCGCCAGCCACAACAACGGCCCGGTGTCCTTCAACTACCGTTCCAACGAATTCCACCTGTACCAGCTCAACCTGTTCGTGGAACGGCAGACGCAAAAAGGCGACGATTGGGATTTCGGCGGCCGCATGGACGTCATGTTCGGCACCGACACGCCCTATACCCAGGCCACCGGACACTGGGACATGGGCCTGATCGACAAGCGCGACCTGCGCCTGTACGACCTGGCCCTGCCGCAGGCCTATGTGGAGGTTTACACGCCTTGGGGCAACGGCGTCACCACCAAGATCGGCCATTTCTACAGCATCATCGGCTACGAATCGGTGCCGTCCTGGCCCAACTTCTTCATGTCGCACACTTACAGCATGAAGTCCTCGCCCTTCACCACCACCGGTTTCCTATCCAGTTACGCGGTCAACGACAACGTCAGCGTGCAAACCGGCGCCGTCACCGGCCCGGACAACTTCGACCGCAAGCTGGGCGCCTGGAGCTACCTGGGCGGCGCCAGCTGGAACAGCGACGACAAGGCCACCGGCTTCAGCTTTTCCATCCTCAACGGCCCCACGGACGACACCCGCTCCTCCAACCTCAGCTATTACACCGCCGTTTTCCACCAGGACTTCGGCACCAAGCTGCACTATGTGCTGCAACACGACCGCGGCTTCCAGCACGCCGCCATCGGCAAGCAGGACGCCGAGTGGTATTCCGTGGTGCACTACCTCACTTACGACGTCGCGGATACTTGGGGCGTGGGCCTGCGCGGCGAGTGGTTCCGCGACGACGACGGCGTGCGCTACACGGACGGGGCGGCCAGTTATTTCGCCCTTACCGGCGGCGTCAATTGGAAGCCCACCGGCTGGCTGATGCTGCGGCCGGAAGTGCGCTACGACTGGGCCGACGCCCAGCGCAACCCCTTCGACGGCGGCCACGAGCCGGACCAGCTGCTGCTGGGCCTGGACGCGGTGGTGCGCTTCTGAACCGGCTTTTTCCCGCCGGGCGGCGGGCGTACACTGTCGCTCCATCCACCGCAGGCGAATCCCCATGGCCGAACCGCGCAGCTTCATTCCCCTACCCATCGCCGTCCTCACCGTGTCGGACACCCGCAGCGAGGACAACGACACCTCCGGCAAAGCGCTGGTGGAACGCCTGATCGACGCCGGCCACCGCTTGGCGGAAAAACGCATCGTGCCGGACGACATTTACCAAGTGCGCGCCGTCGTCTCGCGCTGGATCGCCGACGACGGCGTGGGCGTCGTCATCACCACCGGCGGCACCGGCGTCACCGGCCGCGACGGCACGCCGGAAGCGGTGCGCCCGCTGCTGGACAAGGAGCTGGACGGCTTCGGCGAAGTGTTCCGCGCGGTGTCCTTCCACGACATCAAAACCTCCACCATCCAGTCGCGCGCCCTGGCGGGCGTCGCCAACGGCACCTATATTTTCTGCGTCCCCGGCTCCACCGGCGCCTGCTGCACCGCCTGGGACCACCTCATCAAAGACCAGCTGGACTACCGCACCCGGCCCTGCAACTTGGCCGAACTGATGCCCCGTTTGCTGGAAAAATAATCCCCGTCAAGCAGAAGGAACGCCGCCATGAAAAGACCGATCCTCGCCGCCCTGCTCGCCTGCGCCGCCAACGCCCAAGCCGCCGGCCCCAATATGCGCCCCGGCCTGTGGGAAATCACCAGCCAAACGGAAATGCCCGGCCTGCCCATGGCCATGCCCGCCATGACCATGCAGCACTGCTTCACCGCCGCCGACGTGGCCCAAGGCGAAAAATCCGTGCAGCCCGACGCGGGCGACGCCAACTGCAAAGTGTCCGGCTACAGCCTGCAAGGCAACACCGCCACCTGGACCCTGCAATGCGACAACATGCGCGGCCAAGGCCGCATGACCTATTCCGGCGACAGCTACTCCGGCAGCACCGAGCTGCAAATGCAGTCGGACGGGGAAACGCAGACCATGAAACAGACCATGAATGCGCGGCGGGTGGGGGATTGCGCAAAATGAAACCGCAGCGCATAAGCCGGAGTTCGCGATTGATAGGGTGCGCGATCGCTTACCGCCTCTACAATCATCCCATTCTTGATTTCCCATAAGGAGCCAACCATGCACGTCACCTTCGAAGAAGCGCAAAAAGCCATCGCCGCCGCCATCAAGAAAGCCGAGGAAACCGGCACGCAGATGTGCATCGCCATCGTCGATTCCGGTTCCAACCTGAAAGCCTTCGCCCGCATGAACGACGCCTGGGTGGGCAGCATCGACATCGCCGTCAAGAAGGCCAAGACCGCCTGCTACTTCGGCATGCCCACCGGCCAGATCGGCCAGCTGTCGCAGCCGGCCGGCCCCTTGTACGGCATCGAGCATTCCAACGACGGCTTGATCACCTTCCCGGGCGGCCTGCCCATCGTCAACCAGGATGGCATCCTGGTGGGGGCCATCGGCGTGAGCGGCAGCTCGGTGGAAAACGACCACATCGTCGCCAAAGCCGGCGCGGAAGCCATCGGACTGTCCGATTTGCCGGCCCATCCCTGGCGCACCTGAGCCGGGGGATTAAAAGGCCTGGACCTTCTTAGCACTCCCTCACCCCAACCCTCTCCCGTAGGGAGAGGGAGCCGGAAGACGACTGACACGAATCGGCGGAACCGCTTCCCGTTCCGCCCTGCACATCCCCGCCTTTTCCGCCCCCGCCCAAGGGTATAATGCCCCCATCGCAACAAGCCCCGGATATCCCCATGACGATCCGCCTGGGCGTGGTGATGGACCCCATCTCACGCATCAACATCAAGAAGGACACCTCCTTCGCCATGCTGCTGGAAGCCCAGGCGCGCGGCTGGGAGCTGCACTATATGGAGCTCAACGACCTGTACCTGCGCGACGGCCGGGCTTACGCCCGCTCAAGGCGGGTGGAGGTGGAGCGCAACGAACAAGGCTGGTTCCGTTTCCTGGACGAAACCGACGCCGCCCTGGACGAGCTGGACGTGGTGCTGATGCGCAAGGACCCGCCCTTCAACCAGGAATACATCTACGCCACCTACCTGCTGGAGGCGGCGGAAAATCGCGGCCTGTACGTGGTCAACAAACCCCGCTCCCTGCGCGACGCCAACGAAAAACTGTTCACCGCCTGGTTCCCGCAGTGCTGCGCCCCCACCCTGGTGGCGCGCGAGGCGTCCCGCATCCGCGAGTTCCTCAAGGAGCAGGGCGAAGTGGTGTTGAAGCCCCTGGACGGCATGGGCGGCGCGTCCATCTTCCGCGTGCGGGAGGACGACCCCAACCTGAGCGTGATCCTGGAAACCATGACGGAGCACAACAGCCGTTTCGTCATGGGCCAGCGCTACCTGCCGGAGATAGTCAGCGGCGACAAGCGCATCCTGGTCATCAACGGCGAACCGGTGCCCTACGCCCTGGCGCGCATCCCCGCCGCCGGCGAAAGCCGCGGCAATCTGGCGGCCGGCGGCAGCTACGAAGGCCGCAAGCTGTCCGCCCGCGATTTCTGGATCGCCCAGCAGGTGGGGCCGGCGTTGAAAGAGCGGGGCCTGGTGTTCGTCGGCCTGGACGTGATCGGCGATTACCTCACCGAAGTGAACGTCACCAGCCCCACCTGCGTGCAGGAGTTGGACAAGCTGTTCGGCCTCAACATCGCCGGCCAATTGATGGATCACATTGAACAAGCGCTTACCGACCGCTGCTGAAGTGCTGGCCTGGGGCGAAGGCTCGACCGACCGCCTCAGCCTGGCGCTGTTCCTCGCCGCCCTGCTCCACGCCGTGGTGATCCTGGGGGTGAGCTTCAGCGCGCCGGACCGCCCGCGCGAGCGGGAACCGCTGGAAATCACCCTGTCCCACCTGCCGTCCAAGCAGGCGCCGAAAAAGGCCGATTACCTGGCGCCGGAAAACCAGGTGGGCGGCGGCGAGGGAAAAACCAAGGCGGCGCCCCAGGTCGAAGCCGCGCCGTCCCTGCCGTCCGGCGGCCAGCCGCAAGCGGGCGAGGCGGACACCGACCAACCCGCCCCCAGCCAGCAGCAGCCGCTGCTGACCCAATCCAAGTCCGCCCACCATAAAATCGCCGCCGCGCCGGCCAAGGACAAGCGCCGCCGCAACGAAGCGCCGCAAAGCATCGACCTGGCGGCGGTGCAGCGGCAGATCAGCGAATTCAGCAACGAATTCGTCCAGGCCCAGGAACAATACGCCAAGCAGTCGAAGATTCTTTACGTCAACTCGGTCAGCGCCCATAAATACGCCGCCGCCGCCTACGAAAAAGCCTGGCAGGACAAAATCGAACGGGTCGGCAACCTCAACTACCCCGACGAAGCCCGCCGCCAGAGCCTGTCCGGCAGCCTGCTGCTGAGCGTGGGCATCAACAAGGACGGCACCATCCACAGCATCAAGGTCCGCCAGTCCTCCGGCCACGTGGTGCTGGACGACGCCGCCAAGCGCATCGTCGAACTGGCCGCCCCCTTCGCCCCCTTCCCCGCCGGCCTGCGCGAAGAAGCCGACGTGCTGGTCATCACCCGCACCTGGAAGTTCTTCAGCGATTCGCATTTGTCTACGGGGCCTTAGCGCCCGTCCTTGCAGGCACCGCCCGCTAATCCCATACTATCCCCATGACCGAATTCGACAGCCTCGCCAACCAATTCCTGATCGCCATGCCGGCCATGGAGGATCTGTTTTTTACCCGCACCGTCACTTTCATGTGCCAGCACAACGCGGACGGGGCGCTGGGCATCGTCATCAACCGGCCGTCGGACCTGACCCTGGGCGACATCCTGACGCAGATGAACATCGAGTCCCACAATCCCGCCGTCAACCGCATGCAGGTGCTCATCGGCGGCCCGGTACACCCGGAAAGGGGCTTCGTCATCCACGAGCCGCCGGGCCAGTGGGAGTCGAGCATGCGCATTTCCGACGACATCGCCTTGACCACCTCCCGTGACATCTTGGAAGCGGTCGCCAGAGGCGAAGGCCCTCGGCACGTGTTGGTCGCCCTGGGTTATGCCGGCTGGAGCGGCGGCCAGCTGGAGAAGGAAATCCTCGGCAACGCCTGGCTGAACACGCCCATCGACCGCAGCATCCTGTTCGAACGCCCCACCAACCAGCGCTGGAAGGATGCCGTGGCGGCCATGGGGGTGGACGTCGCCCTGCTGTCGTCGCAGGCGGGGCATGCCTGAGGCGGCGCTGCGGCCTGCGGCGGCCGAAGGCACTTTTTTAGGTTTCGATTACGGCAGCAAGCACATCGGCGTGGCGGTGGGCCAGCGCGTCACCGGCACGGCCAGCCCGCTGGAAACCGTTCGCGTCGTCGGCCATAAGCCCGATTGGGAAGCCATCGCCCGTCTCATTGCTACTTGGCGGCCGGAAGGCCTGGTGGTGGGCATCGCCTACCAGCAGGACGGTTCGGAAAACCCCATCACCCAAGCCATGCTGCGCTTTTCCCGCCAGTTGCACGGACGCTTCAGCCTGCCGGTGCATACGGTGGACGAAACGCTGACCACTTTCGACGCGCGGCAGATGCTGTACGACGACCTGAAAGTGCGGCGCAAAACTTATTTGCAGGCCAAGGACGAGCTGGCCGCCCAACTGATCCTCCAAACCTGGTTAAGCCTGTGACCGATCTCGATATCAACCAACTGCTGGACACGCTGGAAGCGGAACTGCGCCGCGAAATCGCCGCGCGCGGCCTCGCCGACCCCGCCATGGTGGGCATCCTCACCGGCGGGGTGTGGATCGCGCAAAAGCTGCACGAGCGGCTGGGACTGAAGGACCCGCTGGGCCTGCTCAACATCAGCTTTTACCGCGACGATTTCTCGCAAATCGGCATGCATCCGCAGGTGACGCCCAGCAGCCTGCCCTTCGACGTGGACGGCCGCGACATCCTGCTCATCGACGACGTGCTGTACACCGGCCGCACCATCCGCGCCGCCCTCAACGAGGTGTTCGACTACGGCCGCCCGGCCAGCGTGATGCTGGGCGTGCTCATCGAGCGGGACGGCCGGCAGATTCCCATCCGCCCCGATTGCTGCGGCGCGCGGCTGACCCTGCCGCCGGGCCAACGCATCAAACTGACCGGTCCAGAGCCCTTGGGCTTGGAACTGCGCGAGGCCGCTTCCGGAGCATAAGCAAACCAGCCATGGCAGACCATTCGCTATCCCAAGACTTGCAGCTGGACAGCCAGGGCCGGCTGCGCCACTTCCTCACCATCGAAGGACTCAGCCGCGACCTGCTGGTGCGCATCATGGACACGGCGGAATCCTTCACCAGCGTCACCGAGCAGACGGTGAAAAAAGTCCCGCTGCTGCGCGGCAAAAGCGTGGTGAACCTGTTCTTCGAGAACAGCACCCGCACCCTGGCCACCTTCGAGCTGGCCGCCAAGCGGTTGTCGGCGGACGTGCTCAACCTCAACATCCGCACCTCCTCCACCGCCAAGGGCGAAACCCTGCTGGACACCATCCGCAACCTGGAAGCCATGCAGGTCGACCTGTTCGTGGTGCGCCACGCGGAAAGCGGCGCGGCCCACTTCATCGCCCGCCACTGCGCGCCCCACGTGTCCGTCATCAACGGCGGCGACGGCCGCCACGCCCACCCCACCCAGGCCATGCTGGACATGTTCACCATCCGCCGCGTCAAAGGGCCGGATTTCGGCAAACTCAAGGTCGCCATCGTCGGCGACATCCTCCACTCCCGCGTGGCCCGCTCGCAGATCGCCGCCCTCAACACCCTGGGCGCGGGCGAAATCCGCGTGGTGGCGCCGAAAACGCTGTTGCCGGTCCAGGTGGAAAGCCTCGGGGTCGCGCCCTACACCGATTTGGACGCCGGCCTGGACGGCGTGGACGTGGTGGTGATGCTGCGCCTGCAGCGGGAGCGCATGAACAGCGCCTTCCTGCCCAGCGAGAGCGAATATTTCCGCTGCTTCGGCCTCACCGAGCAGCGTCTGGCCCGCGCCAAGCCCGACGCCATGGTCATGCACCCCGGCCCCATCAACCGCGGCGTGGAAATCGACTCGGCGGTGGCCGACGGCCCCCGCTCGGTGATCCTGCAACAGGTCAACCACGGCATCGCCGTGCGCATGGCGGTGCTGTCCATGTGCACGCCGGGAGGCCACGCATGAGCGGACGCATCCTGATACGCGGCGGACGGCTGATCGACCCAGCCAACGGCGTCGACGCCGTGGCCGACCTGTACTTGGCCGACGGCCGCGTCGCCGCAGTGGGCCAGGCTCCCGACGGCTTCCAAGCGGACGAGACCGTCGACGCCGGCGGACTGGTGGTCTGTCCCGGCTTTATCGACCTATGCGCACGATTGCGCGAGCCGGGCCACACCCACAAAGCCACCATCGCCAGCGAAACCGCCGCCGCCGCCAAGGCCGGCGTCACCACCCTGTGCTGCCCGCCGGACACCGGCCCGGTGATCGACACGCCGGCCGTCGGCACCCTCATCCAGGAAAAGGCCGAACAGGCCGGCAAGGCGCGGGTGCTGCCCATCGGCGCGCTGACCCGCGAACTCAACGGCAAGGACCTGAGCGCCATGGCGGCGCTCAAGGCGGCCGGCTGCGTGGCGGTGGGCAACGCCTACCAACCCTTGGCCAACAGCCAGGTGTGGCGCCACGCCCTGGAATACGCCGCCACCCACGACCTGTTGGTGATGATCCGGCCGGAAGACCCCTGGCTGAAGGAACAGGGCTGCGTCCACGAAGGACGCTTGGCGACGCGGCTGGGCCTGCCCGGCATTCCCGAATCGGCCGAAACGGTGGCGGTGGCCCAGGCCCTGGCCCTCATCGAGCAAACCGGCGCCCGCGCCCACTTCGGCCAGCTGAGCTGCGGCCGCGCCGCCGCCATGATCGCCGAAGCGCAAAGCCGCGGCGTGGCGGTGAGCTGCGACGTGGCGATCCACCAATTGCACCTGACCGAGGACGACGTGGACGGCTTCGACGCCCGCTGCCACGTCTCTCCGCCGCTGCGCACCGCCGCCGACCGGGACGCCCTGCGGCTGGCCGTGGCCAGCGGAGCCATCGCCGCGCTGTGTTCCGACCACCAGCCCCACGAACCGGACGCCAAGCTGGACACCTTCCTCTCCACCGAACCGGGCATGGCCGCGCTGGAAACCCTGTTGCCGCTCACCTTGCGCCTGGTGGAACTCGGCCTGTTGAGCCTGCCTGCCGCGCTGGAACGCCTCAGCGCCGGCCCGGCGCGTATCCTCGGCCTGCCGCGGGCCGGCCTGGCGGTCGGCGATGCGGCGGACGTATGCGTGTTCGATGCGAACCAGGTATGGAAAGCGGAAGGGGCGCACTGGGCCAGCCGAGGCCGCAATACGCCATTCTGGGGACAGGAAATGCGCGGGGCGGCGCGCTTGACGCTGCTCGCGGGAGAGACGGTCTACCGGGCGGACAACCGCTAGACCGGATCGTTACGGGCGCGCCCGGCGAAAGGCCCGCCCGTCCCGAATCACATAAAGGCCGACTTGTTGGCGGCTTTTTCCCTGGCGGCGTTCTTGGTGACGAGCCGCTTGTCCACCAGTTCTTGCAGGCATTGATCCAAGGTCTGCATGCCTTCCTTGCGGCCGGTCTGGATGGCGGAATACATCTGCGCCACCTTGTCCTCGCGGATCAGGTTGCGGATGGCCGGGGTGCCCACCATGATTTCGTGCGCCGCCACGCGGCCGCCCTCGGCTTTTTTCAGCAGGGTCTGGGAAATCACCGCTTGCAGGGATTCGGACAGCATGGAGCGCACCATGTCTTTTTCCGCCGCCGGGAACACGTCGATGATACGGTTGATGGTCTTGGCCGCCGAGGTGGTGTGCAGGGTGCCGAATACCAAGTGGCCGGTTTCGGCGGCGGTCATGGCCAGGCGGATGGTTTCCAAGTCGCGCATTTCGCCCACCAGGATCACGTCCGGATCTTCGCGCAGGGCCGAGCGCAACGCCTCGTTGAAACCCAGGGTGTCGCGGTGCACCTCGCGCTGGTTGATGAGGCTTTTCTTGCTTTGGTGCACGAATTCGATGGGGTCCTCCACCGTGAGGATGTGGGAATAATCGTTTTCGTTGATGTGGTTGATCATGGCCGCCAGGGTGGTGGACTTGCCGGAACCGGTGGGGCCCGTCACCAGCACCAGGCCGCGCGGGAAAGCGGCGAACTCGGCGAAGGACGACGGACAGTTGAGTTGCTCCAGGCTGAGGATTTTCGACGGGATGGTACGGAACACCCCGGCGGCGCCGCGATCCTGGTTGAAGGCGTTGACGCGGAAGCGGGCCACGTTGGGCAGCTCGAAGGAGAAGTCCGTTTCCAGGAACTCTTCGTAATCGCGCCGCTGCTTGTCGTTCATGATGTCGTAGATCAGCGCGTGGGTCTGCTTATGGTCCAGCGGCGGCACGTTGATCTTGCGCATGTCGCCGTCGACGCGAATCATGGGCGGCATGCCCGCCGACAGGTGCAAGTCGGACGCACCGTTTTTGACGGAAAAGGTAAGCAGCTCGGCTATATCCATACGATCACCCTGCGGGTTATTGGTAGACTGAAAATTAAAACGTCGATGGCGTCGGCGCACCCCTCGGGTTGACGCGAAAAGCCCCCGCAGCAAACGCCGGCCACAGTATAGACAAAAAGGTTTTCCCCCATGAATCCATTGGAACAGCGCTTGGCCGCCGTCAAGTCGCGCCTGCTGGCGGCCGAACTCGCCGCCGGGCGCCGCGCCGGCGACGCCCGGCTGGTGGCGGTGAGCAAAACCCATCCGGCGGAAACCTTGGCCGCCGCCTACCGCCTGGGCCAGCGCCACTTCGGCGAGAACTACCTGCAGGAGGCCCTGGACAAGCAGGCCCGGCTCGGCCACTGCGACATCACCTGGCATTTCATCGGCCCGATCCAGTCCAACAAAACCCGCCCCATCGCCCAGCACTTCCACTGGGTGCACAGCGTGGACCGGCTCAAAATCGCCCAGCGCTTGAGCGAGCAACGGCCGGCCTACCTGCCGCCCCTCAATGTGTGCCTGCAAGTGAACGTCAGCGGCGAAGACAGCAAGTCCGGCGTCTCGCCCGGCGAGGCGGCCGAGTTGGCGGCGGCGGTGGCCGCCCTGCCCCGTTTGCGCCTGCGCGGCCTGATGGCCATCCCCGCCCCTTGCGACGATCCGCACCAGCAAAGACGCCCCTTCGCCCAGTTGCGGACGCTGCTGCAACCGCTGCAAGCCAGCCTGGGCCTGGACACCCTATCCATGGGCATGACCGACGACCTGGAAGCGGCGGTGCAGGAAGGCGCCACCCTGGTGCGCATCGGCACCGCCATTTTCGGCCGGCGCGACTACGGCAAGGACGGCGGCGATGCTGCGGGCGGCCAGGCACTGCGCTAGAATGCACCGATCCTTTATTTCCAGTACTGCGGAGCACGGGCCCGGCCCATGAAACAACAAACCATAGGCTTTATCGGCGGCGGCAATATGGCCCACGCCCTCATCGGCGGCCTGGTCGCCGACGGTTTCTCGGCCCAGAAAATCTGGGTGACGGACCTGGACCAAAACAAGCTGGCCGAGCTGAAGGAACAGTTTCACGTCAACACCAGCGCCGACAACCAAAGCACGGTAGCGCAATGCGACATCGTGGTGCTGGCGGTCAAGCCCCAGGTGCTAGCCGGCGTGGCGAAAGACATCGCGGCGGCGGTGCAGGCGCGCAAATCGCTGGTGGTCTCCATCGCCGCCGGCGTGCGGGCGGCGGACTTGCAACGCTGGCTGGGCGAGGAAACCGCCATCGTGCGCTGCATGCCCAACACCCCGGCCCTGGTGAAAACCGGCGCCACGGCCCTCTACGCCAACGCCCGCGCCGGCAAGAGCCAGCGGGAATCCGCCGAAAGCGTCATGCGCGCGGTGGGCTTGACGGTGTGGGTGGACGACGAAAACCTGCTGGACGCCGTCACCGCCCTGTCCGGCAGCGGCCCGGCCTATTTCTTCCTGTTCATGGAGGCCATGGAAAGCGCCGGAAGGGAGCTGGGCCTGGACGACCGCACCGCCCGTTTGCTGACCCAGCAAACCGCCTTGGGCGCCGCCAAGATCGCCATGGAATCGGCGGAAACGCCGGCCGAGCTGCGCCGCCGCGTCACTTCCCCCGGCGGCACCACCGAACAAGCCATCCGCACGTTCGAGGAAGGCGGTCTGCGGGAGTTGGCGCGCAACGCCATGCTGGCCGCCGAGCGGCGTTCGGTGGAGATGTCCAACCAGTTCGGTGCGCAATGATGGAAACGGATTACTGGCTGGCGCCCCTGCACTTTATCGTCCACGCCCTGGCGACCCTCGCCACCGGCGCGGTGATGCTGCGCCTGATCCTGCAACTGGTGCGGGCCGACTATTACAACCCCATCTGCCAGTTCCTGGTCAAAACCACCCAGCCGGTGCTGCGTCCGATGCGCCGGATGATTCCGTCCGTGGGCCGCTTCGACACCGCCTCCCTGGTGTTGATGCTGCTGCTGCAGATCGCCGCCGTGGCCGTGCTGCTCAGCCTGCAAGGCATGAGCCTTCCCTCCCCCGCCGCGATAGGGGTGCTGGCCGTCATGCGCTCGCTGGAACTGGCCATCGACCTATACGTCGGCGTGATCATCGGCAGCGCGGTGATTTCCTGGGTCGCGCCCCACAGCCACAGCCCGCTGGCGTCCTTGCTCTACAGCCTGTCCGAACCCTTGCTGCAGCCGGCCCGGCGCCTGTTGCCGGCCATCGGCGGCCTGGACCTCTCCCCCATCGCCGTGTTGATGGCGCTGGAACTGGCCCGCATGTTGCTGCTGCCGCCGCTGCAACAGCTGTTCCGCCTGGTGGGATGATGGCGTCCTGGTACGAATGCCGGGACGACGAGGTGACCCTGGCGTTGCGCATCCAACCCAAGGCCAGCCGCGACCAGTTCGCCGGCATCCAGGGAGACCGCTTGAAAGTCCGCATCACCGCCCCGCCGGTGGACGGCAAAGCCAACGAGCATTTGCTGGCGTTCCTGGCGAAAACCTTCCGGGTGGCGAAAAGCCAGGTTCAATTGCTGTCCGGCGAGACCGGACGGGAAAAAAGGGTGCGCATCACGGGCACTCGGCTGTGGCCCCAGTTTTTGGCCGAGGTCACACAAATAAAGGCGGCGTAGATTACACTAATCGGCAAATCCGGCGGCCTCATACCCAGGTAAACCGCCCCAAGAGCGAGAACGGACGATGAGCGACGACCAAATACAAGAAAGACTGCACGCCTACCGGGAATGGCGCGGCCAAATCGCCCAGGCATTGCAGAGCTACCGGGCGTGGCTGGACAAATACGGCCTCGGCTCGCCGCAGGAAGACGAAAGCATCACCAGCATGCTGCACAGCCTGATGTCGGACCGCATCACCGTCGCCTTCGCCGCCGAATTTTCCCGCGGCAAAACGGAACTGATCAACGCCCTCTTCTTCGCCCAGACCGGCGTACGCCTGCTGCCCTCCTCGCCCGGCCGCACCACCATGTGCCCGACGGAAATCTTTTTCGACAAGGCCCACGGCAGTTACATCCGCCTGCTGTCCATCGACACCCGCCTCAACGATATGCCGTTGAGCGAATACAAGCTGCACGCGGAAAGCTGGATGCAGATCGACCTGGATTGCAACTCCATTCCGCAGATGCAGCACGCGTTCAAGGAGCTGGCGGCGGTGAAGCGCGTCAGCGTCGCCGAGGCCACCCAACTGGGCCTCTACGCCGAGGACACCGGCACCCAGGTGGCGGAAGACGGCACCGTGGACATCCCCTGCTGGCGCCACGCCCTCATCAGCTTCCCCCACCCCTTGCTGCAGGAAGGCCTGACCATCCTCGACACCCCCGGCCTCAACGCCCTGGGCAGCGAGCCGGAACTGACCCTGAGCATGCTGCCCAGCGCGCAGGCCGTCGTCTTCGTGCTCGCCGCCGATACGGGCGTCACCAAAAGCGATATGGACATGTGGCAGAACCACGTGCGCGGCTTCGGCGCCAGCCGCAGCCGGGGCTTGGCCGTGGTGCTCAACAAGATCGACGCCATGTGGGACGAGCTGCAGGACGAAACCGCCCTGGAGCGCACCATCCACAAACAGGTGGACAGCACCGCCAAAATTCTGGAAGTCGATGAAAAGGCCATTTTCCCCATTTCCGCCAAGCAAGCCTTGCTAGCCAAGATCAAGCACGATCCCGCCCTGCTGGGCAAAAGCCGCTTGCCGTCGCTGGAGCGTTACCTGGGCGACGACGTGGTCAGTCAACGGCGCACCATCATGATGAACGTGGTGAACGACAAAGTCGGCGGTTTGGTGCAGGACTCCGCCAACGTGCTGGCGGCCCAGATCAAAGAGCTGGATAAGCAGCTCGCCGACCTGCGCGGCGTCGACAGCAACAACCACGCCACCATTAAAGGCCTGATGGTGGAAACCCGCGAACAGCAGGGCCGCTACATGACCAGCGTGGAAGACTTCCAAGCCAGCCGCCGCGTGCTGTCGGTGCAAGCGCGCATGCTGGTGGACTCCCTATCCCTGGAGCGGGTGGACGGCATCATCAAGCAAACCCGCCGCGACATGGCCAGCAGCTTGACCACCATCGGCATGAAGGGCGTGATGAAAAAGGTATTGGACGACCTGCACGCCATCGCCAACCGGGCCGGCGACATCGCCGGGGAAACCCAGCAGCTGGTGCAAGCCATTTACAAGAAATTCGAGGAAGAACACGGCTTCGCCGCCGCCAAGCCGGTGCAGTTTTCCATGCGCAAATACCAGTTGGACTTGGAACAGCTGTTCGCCGAAGGCGAAGCGTTCCGCAACAGCGCCTCGGCCGCCTTGCTGGAGCAAAGCGTCGTCATCCAGCGGCTCTACGGCACCGTCGTGGCGCGCGCCCGGGACATCATCGTGCAAGCCAACAAGGACGCCACCAACTGGGGCGCCATGGTGCTCTCGCCCCTGGTCCTGCAGATCAAGGACCATAAAAAAGCCATCGAAACCCGCCTGGAAATGCTGCGCAAAATCAGCGAATCCACTCAGACCCTGGACGAAACCATCGCCGAGCTGGAACAGCAGCTGGCGCCGCTGCGCCAGCAGTACGGCGAGCTGGAGGACGTGCTGAACGCGCTGCGCGGCGGCGCGGAAATTCCGCAAAAGGCCGCCGCGTAAGACGCCGGCGCGTCCTCCCCGGGCGCCGGCAGCCATGGACCGGGGAGAGGCGGCCCGCCGCCTCTTCCGGCCGGCATCGCCAATCTAGGCGGCCTTTACGGCGATGGCCTGCACCACCGCCCCCAGCCCCGTGTGATAAACGCCTTCCACCACGTTGCGCTCCAGCTCCTCGAGGTGGATAAACCGCAAACCATCCAAATCCGCCAGCAACGACGCCTTGGTGGTCATGGCATCCGCCGACTTGCCGCCGCCGGTGTCGTGGAGCAACTGCTCCGGCGTGTAAGCCTCCAACAGGAATACCCCGCCCGGCTTGAGCCCGGCGACCGCCGCTTTGTACAAGCGACTGCGCAGCGCCGACGGCAACGGGCAGAAAATGGACACGATGCCGTCCCAGGCATTGTCGCCGATTGCGTACTCCGCCAAATCGGCGTGCACCCACTCGACCTCAACGCCATGCTCCCCGGCGAGCTTTTCCGCCTTTTTCAGCCCCACCGCCGAGCCGTCGACCGCGGTAACCGAATAGCCCTGTTCCGCCAAAAACACCGCGTTGCGCCCTTCCCCTTCGGCCAAGCTCAGCACCCTGCCCTTGGGAATGGCCCGGTAATTTTCCGCCAGAAACTGATTCGGCTCTTTGCTGTAGGCATACTCCTCGGCGCTGTATCGTTCATCCCACATGGGTTTCTCTTTAGTCGGTGATTCTTCGGCAAGTAGCCCGTATGAAGCGCAGCGTAATACGGGGCGGTGCGCGAGACCAAACCCCGGATTCCGCTGCGCTCCATCCGGGCTACGCGGCTGTGCGCTCGCCATCCGCGTTAGAAGGTAGGGCGTCAATAGTGGTCCTCCGCGTATTGCGCCGCAAGGGTAGCACCTACATACGGCGCATTACGCTAAGCTAATGCGCCCTATATCAATACGACTTACGAGTTGAAGACCAACCCCAAATCGCAACGGCATTTGTTGGGTTACGCGGAGGACCGCTAACCCAACCTACGAGCTCGAGCGAAGGGTTAGCCGTCATTCTCTCCAGCCGCCATTGCTTGCTCGATGAGACGCTGACGAATTGCGGTGAGTTGCTCAATACCTAGGACGGCGCGGAGCCTTTGTTCGACGGCCTCAATGGTGACGTCTGTGCGATCAGCGGTAGGTAGCTTTGCCTCGCCAAGAGCCATGACTTCTTTGAACACCTCATACATCTCGTTGATCGCCTTCGGGCGCTCTGGGTCGTTGGTTCCACGCAACGCCTCAACGAGATACGAGGAGGCTCCAATCTTGCGGAGTGCGGCCTCGAACGGGACAAGCCCGTCCAGGATTCCCTTGGTCAACCAAGCAGAGTACTGGCTCTTCAACTGAACCAGCTTGGAGGCATGTTCAAGTGCTTTCTGCGTCGGTCCCTCCTTGAAGAGCGTTCCAACGGTCAGATGCACTTCAGCCATGTACTTCTCGCAAAATTCGGCGTGCTTGTCGAAAGCTTTGCTTGCCATGTGTGACGCTGCACCAAGACTGAAAGCTTGCTGTTGCTGCTGCAGGAGCAACTGGCGCTCAAAGGCGGCTTGGTCGCGAAACACCTGGAACAGTGCGGCGAAGAGTGCTCCGAGGGCGGGCACCGCTGAGATCGCTTGGAGTGCGCTGTATGCGGGAACGACTGAAGCGACCAGGGCTGAGCCTATAAACACAAACAGTAGAACGAGGTATACGCTCGGGCGGTGCTTCATGACGGCTAACCGTTGATTAAGCAAAATCTTGTACAACGGCGCTATACGGAATCCGTTTAGCACCGATATACCGGAATATTTCGACTGAACCAGCACGCCAAACGGGCGGCGAAAGACAGGAAATGGTGTGCATGATGTCCGTCTCCTTACGGTTGGCCAGCCGGCGAAGCCGGCGGATTGGAATTCCCTGGGAGTATACGGCGAGAGCCGAAGTCGATGGAAGACCGCGGCGGCTTACCTCCTTGTAGTCTGGATGCCGATGATCCGTGCCGGCATGAGGACTTAGACCTTGCGGTAGAGAATATCCCACACGCCGTGACCGAGCCTGCGGCCACGCTGTTCGAACTTGGTGCCGGGGCGCAGGGCTTCGCCGTCGACGAAATCGCCTTCGGAGGCGGCGTTGGCCAGCAAAGGGCAGGCTTTGAGCACTTCCAGCATGTGCTGGGCGTATTGTTCCCAGTCGGTGGCGGCGTGGAAGGTGCCGTCCTGTTTCAGCTTGCGCGCCACGAGGTTGACGAAGCGGTCGTTGACGATGCGGCGCTTGTGGTGGCGGCTTTTCGGCCAGGGGTCGGGGAAGTAGAGTTGCACGCCGCTAAGGGTTCCGTCGGGGATGCAGTGCTCCAGCACTTCCAGGGCGTCGTGGCGGTAGAGGCGCAGGTTTTCCACGCCCTGCCGGCCGATGCCCATCAGGCAGTGGCCAACGCCGGGGCGGTGGACTTCGATGCCGATGTAGTTTTTGTCCGGGTTGGCGGCGGCGTGTTCCACCAGGCTGTCGCCGTTGCCGAAGCCGATCTCCAGCACCAGGGGCGCCCTGCGGCCGAAAGCGGCCTCGGCGTCCAGGGGCTGGGCCGGGTCCAAGCCGTAGACGGGCCACAGCTTGTCCAGCGCTTCCTGCTGGGCGACGGTGATGCGGCCGTCGCGCAGCACGAAGCTGCGGATACGCCGGTGGAAAGGCTGCTCCGTGCCGACGACTTCGTCCGCCATCAGAAGAACGTGCCGCTGATGGGGGAAGAGGCCGAGGCGTAGCGCTTGCGCGGCATGCGGCCAGCCAGGAACGCTTCGCGGCCGGCTTCGATGGCTTTCTTCATGGCCGAGGCCATCAGCACCGGTTTTTGCGCTTCGGCGATGGCGGTGTTCATCAGCACGCCGTGGCAGCCCAGTTCCATGGCGATGGCGGCGTCCGAGGCGGTGCCGACGCCGGCGTCCACCAGGATAGGCACGTTGGCGTTTTCCAGGATGGTGAGGATGTTGTAGGGGTTGCGGATGCCCAGGCCCGAACCGATCGGCGCCGCCAGCGGCATCACCGCCACGCAGCCGATTTCTTCCAGGCGCTTGGCGATGACCGGGTCGTCGCTGGTGTAGACCATCACGTCGAAGCCGTCCGCCACCAGGGTCTTGGCCGCCTCGATGGTGGCGACCACGTCGGGGTACAGCGTTTTCTGGTCGCCCAGCACTTCCAGCTTCACCAGTTTGTGGCCGCCCAGCAGCTCCCGCGCCAGACGGCAGGTGCGCACCGCGTCTTCGGCGGTGTAGCAGCCGGCGGTGTTGGGCAGGATGGTGTAGCGATCCGGGGGGATCACGTCGAGCAGGTTGGGCTCGTTGGCGTTCTGGCCGATGTTGCTGCGGCGGATGGCGACGGTGACGATTTCGGCGCCGGAAGCCTCGGTGGCGAGGCGGGTTTCTTCCAAATCCTTGTATTTGCCGCTGCCTACCAGGAGGCGCGAGCGATAGGCTTTGCCGGCGATGACCAGGGGGTCGCCTTGGCCGCCGCCGATTGCGTGTACGATTTCCACTTGATCTCCCGATTGCAGGGTTCGGCTTTGATATTGGCCGTGGGGCACGATTTCCCGATTGAGTTCCACGGCGATGCGGCGCTGCGTCAGATCCAGCTGGGCGATCAAGTCCGCCAGGGTGGCGCCGTCCGCCACGGCGGTGGCTAGTCCGTTGACCTGAATTTCCATGGCGCTCACCCGTTGCGGCGCCGGCGCACGGCGTCGGCCAACTCGTTCAACAGGACGACGGTGTCGTCCCAGCCCAGGCAGGCGTCGGTGATGCTCTGGCCGTAGACCAGTTCGCTGCGGGGCTTGGGCGCTTGGTTGCCCGCCACTAGGTGGCTTTCCGCCATGATGCCGAATATGCGCTGGTCGCCGCCGGCGATCTGGCCGGCCACGTCGCGGCCCACGTCCATTTGCCGCTGGTACTGCTTGAGGCAGTTGGCGTGGCTGAAGTCGATCATGATGTTGGGCGGCAGTCCGGCCGCTTCCAGGGCCTTGGCGGCGGCGTCCACGCCGGCCGCGTCGTAGTTGGGCTGCTTGCCGCCGCGCAGGATGATGTGGCTGTCCACGTTGCCGGTGGTGGAGAAAATCGCCGAATGGCCGGCCTTGGTCAAGGACAGGAAATGGTGCGGACGCTGCGCCGCGCCGATGGCATCCGCGGCTACTTTGACGCTGCCGTCGGTGGCGTTCTTGAAGCCCACCGGACAGGACAGGCCGGACGCCAGCTCGCGGTGCACCTGGCTTTCCGTGGTGCGGGCGCCGATGGCGCCCCAGGCGATCAGATCGGATACGTATTGGGGCGTAATCAAGTCCAGGTATTCGGTGGCCGCCGGCATGCCCATGTCGCTCAGCTCCAGCAGCAGCTTGCGCGCCAGGCGCAGGCCTTTGTTGATGTTGAAGCTTTCGTTGAGATCAGGATCGTTGATGAGGCCTTTCCAGCCCACCGTGGTGCGCGGCTTTTCGAAGTAGACGCGCATGACGATGACCAGGTCGCGCTCCAGCAGCCGGCGTTGTTCCAGCAAGCGGCGGCCGTATTCCAGGGCGGCGTCGGGATCGTGGATGGAGCACGGGCCGACGATCACCAGCAGGCGGTCGTCCTCGCCCTGCAGGATGCGGTGGATGGCGTGACGCGCCTCCGACACCGTGCGGGCGGCAGATTCGGTGATGGGATATTCGCGGTGGGCTTCGACGGGGGCGATGACTTCCTTGATCTCGCAAATGCGCAGATCGTCCGTGGCGAATGAGTTCGGCCTGTCGGCCTGGTTGGACAAGGGTTTCATGATGACGGCTCAGCCCGGGGCACTGGTTTGGTCCGGCGACGGTTTTGATGTTATTGCTGTCGCGCAAAACGCCTATTATGCCACGGCGCGGGCCCCGGCCGGTATCGGGCGGGCCCGGCCCCTATTCTTCCTCGTACGCTTCTTGCGCCGGAGGGGTGTCCAGCCAGGCGGGCAAGGCGCTGCCGCGCAGCCGCGCGGCGGCGAAATCCACCGTTTTGGCGATCGCCGCCGCGCCGGCCACGGCGATGGCGTCGAAGATGCAGTAGCCCGCCGAAATGCCGCAAGGCGGATTGGCTTGGGACAGCCCGAAAAACGGCCATTGGGTTGCCCAGGCCCAATTGCCGTAGAAGGTGCCGACCAGTTCCAGGTAGGTGGTGATGAAGAAGGCCGCCACATACAGCGGATGCGTCCGGCCCACCAGGATGAAGACGAACAACAAGGCGAACAGCGCCGCCCCGCCCATGTCGCCTCGCTCGGCGAAAAACAGGCCCCAGGCCGCCCAGGCGGTGCCACCGATCAGCGCCAGATTGGTCAGCCAGGCGTGGTGGCGGCGGAAGTAGTCGCTGCGCCCCAGCGCCGCCGCCGCCAGGTAAACCATGCCGTGGCCGGGGGAGACATACAGGGGCACGTTCTCGAAGCGATAGGAATAGAAGTGCCAATGGGGCGAAAACAGGTATTCGGCGGCGGTGGCGATGCCGACGACGATGGCCGCCTGGATGCGCACGTGCCAGGTTTCGCCTTTCATCAGGCCTAGCAAAATGCCCCAGGCCAACACGCCCAGCGCCTGCTGCAACGGCAGGGTGGCGACGGAATCCACCAGCAGGCCCAGCCCGGCGGCGGCGCAGACGACGGCCACCACGACCAGGTCGCGGGGCGTTTTACGCAGTACGGAGAACGATACGGCCACGAGAAAACCCTATTGTATGGAAATCGGCCTCACGGCCCTCTTTTCAGCGCGAAGCTCAAGCCTTCGCCCGCCTCGTCCCCCAGGCAGATCACCGAATGCCAGACGCAAGTGTCCAAGGAATACTGCGGCATCAGCAAAACGTCGCCGGGGCGCAGCACGTAGGCGTAGCCCCGCTCGATCAAGTGGCGGAAGAAATCCGGGGTGCGGTCCAGCAATTGCTCGGCCAGTTCGTGATCGCGCTCTTCCAAGTAGCAGGCCAGGGCCTGCCGGTCCTTGGCCAGTGCCCGCAGATCTCCCCACTGCTCCGCCGGCGCGGCGGCCAAATAGGCGTCGATTTCGTCCAGCAACTTGGGCTTGGACAGGGCCAACCAAAAAGTGGAACCGCTCATTTGGGCGAACACCACGCCGTCGTGACCGCGCTCCACGTCGTGGTGCATCTGGGCGCCGCCGTTGGGGGCGTTGAAGTAGACGATGCGTTCGGCGAAGGCCAGTCGCTCGCAATCCAACATGTGGGCCAGCAGGGCGTTCAATCCGGCGTGCGCCGTGACGGCGGCCGACTCGGGAAAGATGGCGTCCGTCAGCTTGGCGGCCCACATTTGCCGCTCGGGATCGGCCGCCACGTCTTCGTAGCCCTCCATGCCGAAGGAAAAGCGGAATCGCAGGCTGGCGTCGTCGTCCTCGAAAGACAGCCAAGACGCTTTGCACCATAGGTCGTCGGCCGCCAGTTCGTCATTTTGCCAAGCATCGAAATAAACCTTCTCGATGCCCTGGTCGTCGTGTTCCTCGTAGCTGGTGCCGGTCAGGGCGAATTCGGGCGGCAGGCGGCGGGCGTAGGGCTCGCCCTCGAACGACTCGGCCACGTCGCTTCCTTCCAGGGTTTGCTCCATCAGGCGGTGGGCTTGCGCGATGTCCTGTTCGAAACCGGGCAGCGTGTCGGCCAGGATGCCCGGCAGCATAACGGCTTCGTTGTTGCGCCACGCCGCCCGCACCCGATCGGCGTCCGGCATCGGAGGCTCGCCCGCCGACTCGATCCAGCCGTAGCTCAAGCCGCGCCGCAGCAGCGGCTGCGCCCGGGGGCCGGCGTCTTGTTGCGTCGCAAAATAACGAATCGTCATGGATGAATGTTCTCGCGTCGGTTTGCCGTCCCGCCGGGGGACGGCCCAGGATCAAAACACCATGCCGCCGGAAGGGGCGATGATGTCCAGCATATCGAACAACTCGAGGTTGGCTTCCTGCACCACGGGCGCGATGGCCGCCGCTTCCAGGCCGCTCATCTCCCAGGCCTTGGGCGATATGGGCGAATAGGCCAACGGCGCGGCGCCGCGGCGGCTGGGTTCCACGCCGTCGGCGATGGCGTTGGCCATGTGCACCAAGCAAGCTTCCAGCATGTATTCCGGCGCCAGTTCCGGCGCGTGATGGTAGCGCACCGGCATCCACAGGCTCTCCGGCAACTGCCAATAGCGCATGAGTTCCGCCCCCACCTCGCTATGGTCGTGCCCCAGCAGCTTTTGCTCCATCTGGCAGCGGTGGTGCGGATATTTCGGCAGCAGGGCGACCACCTTGCGCATGGCGTCGGGCGCTTGGTGGGCCAGCACCAACTGCCCCACGTCGTGGAGCAGGCCGGCGACGAACAGGCGATCCACCGAGGGCAGCTTGCAGAGCTTGCCCAGTTGCTTGGCGACAATGCCGGTAAATACGCTGTGGTGCCAATAGGCGGCCATGTCCACCAAATCGGACGGCGGCTTTTGGAAGGCGTTTCCCACCGACGACGCCAGGGCGAGCATGCGCAGTTCCTGCATCCCCAGGATGCTGACGGCGCGCGCCACGGAATCCACCGGATTGCGCATGGCGTATACCGGGCTGTTGACGAAACGCAGCAGGCGCGCGGTCAGCGCCGGATCGTGGCTGATGACCTCGCCCAATTGGGCGGCGGTGGTGTGGGGATTGTTGAGCATCTGGCTGATGCGGAAATAAGCCTGCGGCAGGGACACCAGGTTGGAGACCCCCGCGACCATTTCCTTGATGTCCAACGGCTTCGGTTTGAACCACATGCCCGCAATCCCTCCTAGTCGGCACGGCTGGCTTTTTCCTCCAGTCCCGACAGCCCGAAACGGCGTTGCAATTCCGCCAGCACCAACTCCGGCCCCAGCCCTTGCTGGGCCAGCAGGACCATGCTGTGGAACCAAAGGTCGGCGGCTTCGTAGATCACCTGGTCCTTGTCGCCGCCCTTGCCGGCGATAACCAGCTCGGTGGCCTCTTCGCCGATTTTTTTCAGGATGGTGTCCAGCCCCTTGTGATACAGGGAAGCCACGTAGGATTGCTTGGGATCCTGGCTTTTGCGCTGCTCCAGCACAGCGGCGAGTTGGCGTAATACGTCGTCGTTCATGACTATTGATAGATGGCCTTGGGGTCTTTTAATACCGGCTCCACCGTCGCCCATCGCCCTTCTTTGAAGCTGCGGTAGAAGCAATGGTGGCGGCCGGTATGGCAGGCAATGCCGCCCGCCTGTTCGACGAGCAGCAGGATGACGTCGCCGTCGCAATCCAGGCGGATATCATGGACTTTTTGCCGATGGCCGGACTCCTCGCCCTTGCGCCACAGGCGCTGGCGGGAACGCGACCAATAAACGGCGTAACCTTCCGCCACCGTCAAGCTCAGCGCTTCGCGGTTCATCCACGCCACCATCAAAATCTGGCCGCTGCCGACTTCCTGGGCCACGGCGGTCACCAAGCCGTTGCCGTCCCAGCAGACATCTTCCAACCAATCGCCGCTCATGGCAAACGTACCTCGATGCCGCGCTCCGCCATGCGCTCCTTGGCCTGGCGCACGGTGTATTCGCCGAAATGAAAAATACTCGCCGCGAGTACGGCGTCCGCCTTGCCTTGGGTGATGCCGTCGGCCAAATGATCCAGGTTGCCGACGCCGCCGGACGCGATCACCGGCACGGCCACCGCTTCGGACACGGCGCGGGTCAGGGGCAAGTCGAACCCCGCCTTGGTGCCGTCGCGATCCATGCTGGTCAGCAAAATTTCGCCGGCGCCGTATTCCACCATCCGTTTGGCCCACTGCACCGCGTCCAAACCGGTGGGCTTGCGGCCGCCGTGGGTAAAGATTTCCCAGCGATCCGCCTCGCCCGGCTGGCTGACCTTTTTCGCGTCGATGGCCACTACGATGCACTGGGCGCCGAATTTTTCCGCCGCTTCGCGCACGAACTCCGGATTGAACACGGCGGCCGTATTGATGCCGACCTTGTCGGCGCCGGCGTTCAGCATGCGGCGGATGTCCTCCAGGGTGCGGATGCCGCCGCCCACGGTGAGGGGAATGAACACCTGCCCCGCCACCTGCTCCACCACGTGCACCATGGTGGCGCGATTGTCGGAGCTGGCGGTGATGTCCAGAAAGGTCAGCTCGTCGGCGCCTTCGGCGTCGTAGCGACGGGCGATTTCCACCGGGTCGCCCGCGTCGCGGATATCGACGAATTTGACGCCTTTGACCACCCGGCCGTTGTCCACGTCCAGGCAAGGAATGATGCGCTTGGCTAAACCCATGTTGTTACCGTTTCAGTCGCGTCGGAGGCGCATCGGGCTCCCCCGACGAAAGGCGGGGGAGCGTGGCCGCGTCAATAAGTTTCGGCCAGCTTGAGGGCTTCGGAGAAATCCAGCGTGCCTTCGTAGATGGCGCGGCCGGTGATTGCGCCGATGACGCCGTCGCCCACCACGGCGCCCAAGGCGCGGATGTCGTCCATATTGGTGATGCCACCGGAGGCGATGACCGGGATGTTGATGGCCCGCGCCAGCCGCGCCGTGGCTTCCACGTTGACGCCCTGCATCATGCCGTCGCGGCTGATGTCGGTGTAGATGATGGCTTCGACGCCGTCGTCCTCGAACTTTTTCGCCAAGTCGATCACGTCGTGCTGGGACAGCTTCGACCAGCCGTCGATGGCGACCTTGCCGTCCTGGGCATCCAGGCCGACGATGATGTGGCCGGGAAACTCCACGCCGATTTCGCGGACGAAATGGGGGGCGGTAACCGCCTTGGTGCCGATGATGACGTAGCTTACGCCCGCATCGATATAAGCCTGGATGGTGTCCTCGTCCCTGATGCCGCCACCCACCTGGAGGCGCACGTCGGGATAGGCCTCGGCGATGGCGTGAATGACGTCGGCGTTGCGCGGCCGACCGGCCACCGCACCGTCCAAATCCACCAGATGCAGACGCTTGGTGCCCGCCTCCACCCAACGTCCAGCCATGGCCACGGGGTCTTCGGAGAATACGGTGTCGTCGTCCATGCGCCCCTGGCGCAGGCGCACACACTTGCCATCTTTCAAGTCAATCGCCGGTATCAGCAACATACGGACCTCGAAGCCTCGCTTACGATAAGGAAACGCTATGCGTTCAATGTTATCAACAGGTGCCGTCCCACCCAAGGAAATTCTCCAGCAGGCGCAGACCGGCATGCTGGCTTTTTTCCGGGTGAAATTGCACCGCGAACAGATTGCCCTTCGCCAATGCACAAGCGAACGGCGTGGGGTAATCCGAAGTGGCGGCCACCGTGGACGCGTCCTCCGGCCGAGCGTAGTAGCTGTGCACGAAATAAAAACGGCTGTCCTGGGCAATGCCTTGCCACAGCGGGTGTTCGCCGAGCTGCCGCACGGTGTTCCAACCCATGTGGGGGATTTTTAGCGGCTCTCCCTGCGCGTCGCGCAGGTCGTCGGCAAAACGCACGACGCGCCCCGGCAATATGCCGAGTCCCGCGACGCCCTCGTTTTCTTCGCTGAAGTCCAACAGCGCTTGCATCCCCAGGCAGATGCCGAGAAAAGGCTTTTCCGCCGCCGCCTGGCGCAAGGTGTCTTCCAAATCCAGTTCCCGCAGCGCGTGCATGCAGTCGCGAATGGCGCCGACGCCGGGAAACACGACGCGCCCGGCGGCCTGGATCAGCGCTTTGTCGTGGGTAATGCGAATGTCGGCTCCGGGCGCAACGCGCTGCAAAGCCTTGGCGATGGAATGGAGGTTTCCCATTCCGTAGTCGACTACGGCGACGGTGGACATAATATTGCGGCTTAAGAGTTACAAACTGCCTTTAGTGGAAGGCATGGCGCCTTGCATGCGTTCGTCGGCTTCCACGGCGTTGCGCAGGGCGCGGCCGAAGGCCTTGAAGATGGTTTCCGCGATGTGGTGGGAATTGACGCCTTTGAGGTTGTCGATGTGCACCGTGGCGCGGGCGTGGTTGGCGAATCCCTGGAAAAACTCGCGGAATAAATCGGTCTCAAACTGGCCGATGTGCTCGCGGGGAAACGTCACGCCGTAAAACAGGCCGGGACGCCCGGAAAAATCGATCACCACTCGCGACAGCGCTTCGTCCAAAGGCACGTAGGCATGGCCGTAACGCCGAATGCCCTTGCGGTCGCCCAACGCTTGGTCGAAAGCCTGGCCCAGGGTTATGCCCACGTCCTCCACCATATGGTGGGCGTCGATATGCAGATCCCCTTCGGCTTGCACGTCCAGGTCCATTACCCCGTGACGCGCCACCTGGTCGAGCATGTGCTCCAAAAACGGAACGCCGGTAGCGAAACGGCCTTGGCCGCCGCCATCCAGATCTAGGCGTACCTGGATGCGGGTTTCCAACGTGTTTCTTGCGACTTCCGCGATTCGTCCCATGATTGCCATTGGCTAAAAATATGATCAAACGAAGGGCTGCGCCCCTATGCCGGGCATGATAACCGTCCCGGCAGGGAATGCCAAACCCGGCGAAGGCTTACACGGTTTGTAAGCCTAGGCTTACATAAACTTCAGCTTAGGCTTGCATACATACGCTGGCGATACGATCACAATAGAACCGTCGCCAAACCGCGGGATAAGGAATTTCTAGGAGTCTTTGACAGGAAGTCCCCAAGGATCGGGTCAGTTCTGCCAACCAAGCAGGCGATGGTTACCCCAGCGGATAGGATGCCCGCTGGGGTTTTTTATTGCCGTCGACTTTCGTAACGCTTATCCCCGCTCGCGCAATGCCTGCTCGGCTTTGCCGTGAATCCCGCCGAAGCCGCCGTTGCTCATGAATATCACGTGGTCGCCCGGCTTCGCTTCCAGGCACACATGCCGCACCATGGCATCGATATCGTCATAGATTTCGATATTGTCGGCCGCCCCGACCGCCGACGACAAATCCCACGCCAGCGCCTGCGGACGATAGAGCAGCGCGCGGTCGGCCGTACGCAGGCTTTCCCCCAAAGCGGCGCCGTGCACGCCCAGTCGCATGGTATTGGAACGCGGCTCCAGCACGGCAATGATGCGATCTTTGCCCACCCGAGCGCGTAGGGCTTCCAGGGTTGCGCGCACCGCTGTCGGATGGTGGGCGAAGTCGTCGTAGAGGGAAACGCCGTCCACCTGCGCGCGCAACTCCAGCCGCCGCTTGATTCCCTGAAAGCGCGCCAGGGCTTGCAATGCCCTCTCCGGCTCCACGCCCGCATGACTGGCGGCCGCCAAGGCGGACAGGGCGTTCATGACGTTGTGGCGTCCCACCATGGACCACGCCACCTCTCCCAACGGCCTGCCTCGCAAGGAAACGGCGAACTTGCCGCCGTCCTCGCTGAGCAACTGCGCCGACCAATCGGATTCGCCGCTGTTTAGAGCGGTACGCTGTACCGGCGTCCAACAGCCCATGGCCAAGGTTTCGTCTAGGGCCGCGTCGTTCTGCGGAGCGATCAACAAGCCGTTGCCTGGCACCGTGCGCACCAAGTGGTGGAATTGGCGCTGAATGTCGGTTAAATCCGGAAAAATATCGGCGTGGTCGTATTCCAGGTTGTTCAGGACGGCGGTACGCGGCCGGTAATGGACGAACTTGGAACGCTTGTCGAAAAACGCCGTGTCGTATTCGTCGGCCTCCACCACGAAGTGGGGCCCGCTCCCCAAGCGTGCCGAGAGGCCGAAGTTTTGAGGAATCCCGCCCACCAGAAAGCCAGGATCGTAGCCGCAATCCTCCAATATCCAGGCGAGCAGGCTCGTGGTGGTGGTCTTGCCGTGGGTTCCGGCGACGGCCAGCACCCAGCGATCTTTCAGTACGTGTTCGTAGAGCCACTGGGGACCGGACACGTACGGCAGCCCTCGTTCCAGCACCGCCTCCACTTCCGCGTTGCCGCGCGACATGGCGTTGCCCACCACAACCAGGTCCGGCGCCGGGTCGAGATTCTCCGCGCGATATCCCTCCATCAAGCGAATGCCCTGGCTTTGCAATTGGGTGCTCATGGGGGGATAGACGTTTTGGTCGGATCCGCTGACACGATAGCCCAGTTGCTGGGCCAGCACCGCCAAGCCGCCCATAAACGTGCCGCAGACGCCCAATATGTGAATGTGTTTAGGTTGGCTCATGTTCTTAATTTCGCGCTTCGCTATGGGTCATTTTTTCGGCGGCGGGGCTTTGGCGCCGGCCGCCCCTGGACCGTCTTTTTTGTCCCCGGCGGTCGCTGGAGCTTTGGCTCCTCCCTTGCCTTTATCCTTGGGATCTTTGACTTCCTCTGGGGGAGGCTCTTGCTCCTTCGCTTTGGCGCCGGCTTTTTCCAATAGTCCGACGATAAGTTTGTTGCCGGTTTTTTTCGCTTTCTCCAGTACCATTTCGCCGCCCGCATCGGCGCCGTTCACATCGGCGCCGGCATTGATCAGCAGGGTCACCAACTGGTGCTCGCCGTAGATCACGGCGTCCATGAGTGCGGTGATCCCTCGCGGATCGGCCATCTTTACGTCGGCGCCGTATGCCAACAACGCCTTCGCGACGCGTTGGTTGCCGTGCGCGGCGGCCAGCATCAGCGACGTGCGGCCCGCGGCGGTCTTGGCATTCACGTCCATGCCTTGCGCCAATGCGGTTTCGACACGGCTCACGTTTCCCTGCGTTACCGCCAACCATAGGTCTTCGTTGAGACTCCCGCCGCCGCCGGCGCCGTCCTCGGCATAGGCGGCCATGGCCACGCTTAACAATACGGCCAGGACGATCCCGCCCCGGGGTTTCGCGCCCTGCCCGGCTATTCGGTTAAAATGCAACATAACTAGTCTGCGCTTCTCATCGGGTGGGGTGTTCCATGAAGGATCAAAAGCATAGCATTGTCGTAGAGGCGGTTAGTAAATTCGTGGACTCCGATTCGGAGCCGGTAGCCGGCCGCTACGTGTTCGTTTATACCATCACCATCAGCAATCGAGGCGAAGTCCCAGCGCGGCTGTTGTCCCGGCGCTGGCTGATCACGGACGCCCACGGCAGGGAGCAGGAAGTTCAGGGCGACGGCGTGGTCGGCGTGCAGCCTTATTTACAGCCCGGCGAATCGTTTCGTTATTCCAGTTCAGCCATGATCGCTACCCCGGTCGGTATTATGAAGGGTAGCTACGCTATGGTGACCGACGATGGGGAGCGCTTCGACACCGAGATACCGGCGTTCACGCTGGCCATTCCTCGTACGCTGCACTAGCCCCACATGGCGCTCTACGCCATCGGCGATATCCAGGGCTGTTACACCTCGCTGCTCCGCCTACTGGATAAGCTCTCCTTCGATCCCACCGCGGACCGGCTCTGGTTCACCGGCGATCTGGTCAACCGGGGACCCCACTCTCTCGACACGCTTCGTTTCGTCAAGCAATTGGGCGACGCGGCCGTCACGGTGCTGGGCAACCACGACCTGCACTTGCTGGCGGTCGCCGCGCGGAAGCGCAAGCCGCACCGGAAGGACACCCTGGACGAGGTGCTCGCCGCGCCCGACGTAGACGAGCTGCTGGACTGGCTGCGGCGACGGCCGTTGCTGCATTGGCAAGCACCCTACTGCCTGGTGCATGCCGGCCTGCCTCCCCAATGGGACTTGGCGACGGCCGCAAGCTGCGCCGCGGAAGTCGAAGCCGTGTTGCGGAGCGACAACTACCAAGCGTTCTTCGACCACATGTACGGCGACGTGCCCTATCAATGGTCTCCGCAACTCGAAGGCTGGGAACGGCTGCGTTTCGTCACGAACTGCCTCACCCGGTTACGCTATTGCGACAAGGACGGAAGGCTGGATTTGACGTTCAAGGGGGCTCCGTCCACTCAGGACGCTCATCTTGCTCCCTGGTTCGCCGCGCCCAATCGCCGCAACCGCGAAACGGAAATTGTATTCGGCCATTGGTCGACCCTGGGCTTTTACGCAGGCGACGGCTGTTACTGTCTGGATAGCGGCTGTCTGTGGGGAGGAGAGCTCACGGCGCTGCGCTTGGACGGTGAAAAGCGCCGCACCAGCGTCTCGTGCCGCGCCTCGCTGCCGCCAGGTTCCGTTAACACTTAAACGATCCCTCGCCCTCTCCTCGCTCCAGAACCAAATAGCAATAGCGGTAAGGGTTTTGCGCGTCCGGCTCGTGGCATTGCCGTCCCTGCTCTCGCCACGCGTCCTGGTCGTAAGTCGGAAAGTAAGTGTCTCCCTCGAAGTCCGCGTCCACCAGCGTCAGGTAAAGACGGCTCGCCTGGGCGAGGGTTTGCGCATACAGTTCCGCGCCGCCGATCACCATCACTTCATCCGCATCCGCCGCTTTCCAGGCGGACTCCAGGCTGTCCACGACGGTGCATCCGTCGGCGCGGTAGTCCGCGTTGCGGGTCACCACGATGTTGTGTCGTCCCGGCAGAGGGCGGCCGATGGACTCGTGGGTGCGCCGCCCCATGACGATCGGCTTGCCCCACGTAAGCGCCCGGAAGTATTTGAGGTCTTCTGGCAGACGCCAGGGCAGGCGATTGTCGATGCCGATCACCCGATTGCGCGACATTGCCACTACCAGGGAAATTCGCATCTTCGCCTCTCCTTACACCGCGACCGGTGCGGAAATATGCGGATGCGCCCGGTAATCGTCCAAGGTGAAATCGTCGTAGGCGAATTGGAACAGGTCGGTGACTTCTGGATTGAGGCGCATGGTCGGCGGCGGATACGGCTCTCGGCTGAGTTGCAGATCCGCCTGCTCGAGATGATTCAAATACAAATGCACGTCGCCGAACGTGTGTATGAAATGCCCCGGTTGCAGCCCGCTCGCTTGCGCCACCATCATGGTCAGTAAGGCGTAGGAGGCGATATTGAAAGGCACGCCGAGGAACACGTCCGCTGAGCGCTGGTACAGCTGGCAGCTAAGACGGCCGTCGGCGACGTAAAATTGGAACAAGGCGTGGCACGGCGGCAACGCCATTTGTTCGATATCCGCCACGTTCCATGCCGAAACGATGAGTCGGCGCGAGTCGGGATTGACGCGTAGTTGCTCCATGAGGCCGCGCAGCTGGTCGATATGCCTGCCGTCAGCGGCAGGCCAGGATCGCCATTGATAGCCGTAGACCGGCCCCAATTCGCCGTTGGCGTCGGCCCATTCGTCCCATATGGTCACGCCGTGTTCGTGCAGATAGCGAAGATTGGTGTCTCCCCGCAAGAACCAAATCAGCTCGTGGATGATGGAGCGAAGGTGCAGTTTTTTGGTGGTGAGCAACGGAAATCCCTGAGCCAAATCAAAGCGCATTTGGTGGCCGAACAGGCTCAGGGTACCGGTACCGGTGCGATCGGCTTTGCGCGTGCCGCACTCCCGTACTTGGCGCAGTAAGTCGAGATACTGGCGCATATCAAGTACCGGCTTGGCGGCGGTAAGCGTAGGCCATCAGCGCCACGCCGACGGCGATCATCGGCACGGTCAACAACTGGCCCATGGTCAACCAGCCGAACGCCAAATAGCCCAACTGAGGATCGGGAACGCGCACGAATTCGACGAGAAAGCGGCAGGCGCCGTAGCCAATCATGAACAATCCGCTCACCGCAACGGTGGGCTGTCTATGGCGACTGAAAGCCATCAGCACGGCAAACAACAACACTCCCTCTAGGCCCGCTTCGTAAAGCTGGGAAGGATGGCGCGGCTCCATGCCCGCATCGGGAAAAACGATTCCCCACGGCAGATCCGTAGGCTTTCCCCACAACTCCCCATTAATGAAGTTGCCGATGCGTCCCGTAAAGAGCCCGATGGGCACCATGGGGGCGATGAAGTCGGTCAAAGGGAAAAAACCGATTTTGGTGCTACGCCCCAGCCACCACAACGCGATGAAGACCCCCAGCATGCCTCCGTGAAAAGACATGCCCCCTTGCCACACTTTAAGCAACGCCGCGGGATCGTCCAACAGCACGGGGAAGTTGTAGAACAGCATGTATCCCAAACGCCCTCCCAGCACCACCCCCAGAGCGGCATAGAAAATCATGTCGTCCACGACTTCCGGCGCCCACTCCGGATGTTGCTGCGGGGCTCTCCGCCGAGCCAGCCACCAAGCGCCCAGAATACCGACCACGTACATCAAACCATACCAATGGATCTGCAACGGCCCCAAACTGATGGCTACAGGGTCGATATTCGGATAAGCAATCATGCTGGGTTATACGTCCAGGTTGGCTACTTCAAGGGCATTGCGTTCGATAAAGTCGCGGCGCGGCTCCACCTGATCGCCCATTAGCGTGGTAAACACCTCGTCGGCGGCGATGGCGTCTTCGATGCGCACCTGTAGCAGACGCCGGCTGTTGGAGTCCAGCGTGGTTTCCCAAAGCTGCTCGGGATTCATTTCGCCCAAGCCTTTGTATCGCTGGATCTGCTGCCCCTTGCGGGCTTCTTTCATCAGCCATTCGAACGCCACCGGGAAGTCGGCCACCGGATGGCGCTGCTCGTCCATGGTGATGGTGGCGCCGGACGCGGCGAACAAATCGGTGTTTTCTGCGGCGAAGGCGGCAATACGCGCGTAATCGGTGCTGCGGAAAAACCCGGTCGGCACGGAAAAACTGCGACGCAGGCCGTGCAGGCGACGCTCGACGATCACCAACGGTTCGTCGCCGCTGGTGTCCAGCGTAAACGAGTACACCGGACCCGTCTGGTTTTTATTCAGTTGCAGCATCACTTGCTCATACCACTGACGCTGTTGCTCGACATTGTCGGCATCTTTCAATGGCCGCACCGATATCAACGCGCCGAGGAACTCTTCATCGTAACGACTGGAGAGCCGATGCACCACGGCCAAGGCTTCCAAATAATCGCGCGCCAATTTCTCCAAGGGCGCCCCCTGGATGGGCGGCGCTTCATCGGCGGTGTAGAGCCGGGCTTTTTGCAGGGCCAGTTGCAATAGGTATTGGCTCAACTCACCGTCGTCCTTGACGTAGTGCTCTTGTTTGCCTTTCTTGACCTTGTACAACGGCGGCTGGGCGATGTAGATGTGGCCACGCTCCACCAGTTCCCGCATCTGCCGGTAAAAGAATGTCAGCAGCAAAGTGCGGATATGCGAGCCGTCGACGTCCGCGTCGGTCATGATGATGATGCGGTGATAGCGCAGCTTTTCCGGGTCGTATTCGTCTTTGCCGATTCCGCAGCCGAGGGCGGTAATCAAGGTACCGACTTCTTCCGATGAAATCATGCGGTCGAATCGCGCCCGCTCCACATTGAGGATTTTGCCTTTTAGGGGCAATATCGCTTGGGTACGACGGTCCCGGCCCTGCTTGGCGGAGCCGCCGGCGGAGTCGCCCTCGACGATGAAGAGTTCGGATAAGGCCGGATCTTTTTCCTGACAATCGGCCAGCTTGCCGGGCAGACCGGCGATATCCAGGGCGGATTTTCGTCGCGTCAGCTCTCGCGCCTTGCGAGCGGCTTCGCGGGCCCTGGCGGCTTCCAGCATTTTGTTGGCGATGATTTTGGCGTCGGCCGGATTTTCCAGAAGGTAGGTTTCGAACTGCTCGTTCATGGTGGATTCCACCACCGGCTTTACTTCGGAAGATACCAACTTATCCTTGGTTTGGGACGAGAACTTCGGATCCGGCACTTTCACGGACAATACGGCAGTCAACCCTTCTCGGGCGTCGTCGCCGGAAGTTGGCGTCTTTTGTTTTTTCAGCGCCGCTTGGCTGTCGATGTACTGATTCAAAGTGCGCGTCAACGCTCCGCGAAACCCCGCCAAATGGGTACCGCCGTCGCGTTGCGGAATATTGTTGGTGTAGCAGAAGATGTTTTCCTGGTAGGAGTCGTTCCATTGCATGGCGACTTCCACTTCGATATCGTCTTTTTTCGTCTTGAAACTGAACACCTTGCCGGTCAACGGCGTTTTATTTTTGTTGAGATGCTCGACGAAAGCCCGGATACCGCCTTCGTACTCGAACAAGTCCTCCCGTTCGCTACGCTCGTCGTAAAGATGGATCTTCACCCCGGAATTTAGGAAAGACAACTCTCTCAGGCGCTTGGCGAGAATGTCGTAATGGTATTCCAGGTTATTGGTGAAGGTTTTGGCGCTGGGCTTAAAGCGAATGGTTGTTCCGCTCACGCCCTCGTCTACGTCTCCGACGACGGCAAGAGGCGCCTGCGGCTCGCCCTCGGCGTACTCCTGGCGATAGAGTTTTCCGCCGCGGCGTATCTCCAACCGCAACCATTCGGACAGGGCGTTCACCACGGAAACACCCACCCCGTGCAAGCCGCCGGAGACCTTATAGGCGTTGTCGTCGAATTTGCCGCCGGCGTGCAACACGGTCATGATCACCTCGGCGGCGGAACGGCCCTCTTCCGGGTGCATGTCGACGGGGATACCGCGGCCATCGTCGCTCACGGTGACCGATCCATCGGTGTGCAGCGTTACTTTAACTTCTTTGCAGTATCCAGCCAGGGCCTCGTCGATAGAGTTATCCACTACCTCAAACACCATGTGATGCAGCCCGGTACCGTCATCGGTGTCGCCGATATACATGCCTGGGCGCTTGCGCACCGCATCCAGGCCCTTTAGGACCTTAATGTTTGAGCTATCGTACTGTTCCGTTTCTAGGCTCATTTGCCTCTGCCCTCATGGATTTATGCCGTGTTTGGCCGATGCAACGACGCCATGTTCCACGTGGAACATAGCCGCGTCGGCACCGAAACCAATGCCTTCAAACTGATCCCAACCCGTGCCGGTAACCAGCGCCTGCAAGTCCGATTCTTGCAAATACCCCAACAACCTGCGGCGGTTGATCGTGTCCAACTCGGCAGAAAGATCGTCCACCAACAAACAAACCTCGCCGCCGTCTCCCCGAAACCGCGCCATTCGCGCCTGAGAAACCTTAAGCGCCGCCACGACGAGCTTTAACTGTCCTCGCGACAACACCTGCTTAACCGGATGCCCATCAACCGAGATACGGAAATCCCCTCGATGCGGCCCCACCGACGTATATCCCAAACGACGATCCTTGTCCCGCGAGCGGCCCAATATTTCAGACAACGCCACGCCTGGCGGCCACCCGGCATCGTAAGAAAAATCCACACCACCGAGATCCGCAGCCAAGCGGCTTACCGCGTCGGCGAACCATGGACCGAGCAATTCCACATATTCGCCCCGGAGCCTAGCCAGCGCCTCGCCGTAACGTTCAAGCTCCTTCTCCCAGGTGGCTAACAATCCGGCTGAACCGCCGCCCCGCAACAACGAATTACGCTGTTCGAGACACTTGCCGTAACGACGCCAGCACGACAGAAACGTCGCGCCCCAGGTTTGGAAAGCGCCCCAATCCATGTACTGCCGACGCAGTTCCGGAGACGACTCCAATAAAATTTGTGACGACGGCTGCAACAACACCACCGGCAACAACGCCGCCAATTCCGCTTGCTTTTCGCAGACGCGGCCGTCGACGCGGCGACGGCGCTCAGCGCCGACTACGCTGATATCGATCTGTGTAAAACCCGGGGAAGCCGAGGACCGCAACTGCCCTGCCACCGATAGCGACTTCTCCCCATAGCTAATCAGCCCCCGAACATTTCCGGAACGGAACGACCGACCCTGACTAAGCAAGTGGATGGCTTCCAGCACCGAACTTTTACCGCTGCCGTTAGCACCGACCAGCACGTTCAAGCCGGGAGCAAGCGCAACGTCGGCGTGGCGCACGTTGCGCACCGCCGAAACGATCAGCCGCGCCAGCGCCACAAAATCGTTCCGGCCGCCTCGATTAAAGACGTAGCGGCATTACGACAAAGCGGCTGGCCGCGTCGCCTTCCGACGCGATCACGCAAGCGGTGCTGCCATCGGCGATGCCAAAGCGTATGCTTTCGCCGCCGCAATGGTTCAGCGCATCCATGATGTAGCTGCCGTTATAGGCGGTTTCCAAAGGTTTACCCTGATAATCCACATCGACTACGTCGCTAGCCTCTTCCTGCTCTGGGCTCGTAGCACTTAAGGAAAGGGTGCCGGCGGTGAAGTCGAAACGAACGCTTTTGAATTTTTCCTGGCAAACAACCGACACGCGGGCCAACGCCTGCTTCAGCGATTCTTTATCAACGCTAATCACCCGGCCCACATCGCTGGGAATAACGCGTCGGTAATCCGGGTATTTCGCGTCCACCAACTTCACCGAAAACACCGTATCGCCTATCACCGCGCGCAGCGAATTGCCGCCGAGGGTCAATTCAACCTCACCGGACCAATCGCCCAACAGGCGATGCAATTCGACCACGCCCTTTCGGGGAATAATCACCTGCTTTTGCGCGTTGACCGGCGCATCCAGAATCTGTTCGCTATAGGCGAGGCGATGGCCATCCGACGCCACCGCCCGCAACGCCGTGCCTTCCACTTCCAGCAACAAGCCGTTCAGGTAAAAACGCACGTCCTGCAGCGCCATGGCGAACATGCTCTGCTCCAGCGCCCGCCGCAACTTCGAACCGTCGATAACGAAACGCTCCTCCACCGCCGGGGCTTCGAAGCTTGGGAAATTATCGACCGGCAGAGTCGCCAAGGTGAACCGCGCCTTGCCGGACTGCAACCGCAGCTTATCCCCTTCCACCAACAGACCCACATCGCAGCCATCCGCCAACGAACGGCAAATGTCCAGCAGCTTGCGCCCGGGAGCGGTAACCGCGAGTTGTTCCGAGACCTCGGGCAAGGCCGCCTCGGCGATCAACTCCATTTCCAAATCCGTCGCCGTCAACGACAATCGGCCCTGCTCGCTGTGAATCAGCACATTACCGAGTATGGGCAACGTCTGCTTGCGCTCCACAACGCCCATCACTTTTTGCAGCAGTCCGAGCAAATCCGCTCTGGCGACATTCAATTTCATGGCGACGGCCCTCTTGAACCCTTAATTCAACTCGAAATAACCCGCAGCAAATTGGAGTAATCGTCGGACAAGCGACTGTCGCTCTCCCGCAATTCCTTGATCTTTCGGCAGGCATGAAGCACGGTGGTATGGTCGCGTCCGCCGAAAAACTGGCCGATTTCCGGCAGGCTGTGGCTGGTCAACTCCTTCGCCAACGCCATGGCCAGCTGTCGTGGGCGGGCTACGTTGCGACTGCGACTGCTGGATAGCAAATCGGCGACGCGAATCTTGTAGTACTCCGCCACCGTCTTCTGGATGTTGTCGATATTGACTAGCTTATCCTGCAGCGCGATGAGGTCGCGCAACGCTTCCTTGGCGAAATCGAGGGTGATGGTTTCTCCGGTAAACTGCGAATTGGCGATTACGCGCCGCAACGCCCCTTCCAATTCACGCACGTTGGAGCGAATGCGTTTGCCGATAAAAAACGCCACTTCGTCCGACAACATCACGCCGGAATGGGTCGCCTTGTTTTTCAGAATCGCCACGCGCGTTTCCAAATCCGGCGGCTCCACGGCCACGGGCAACCCCCAGCCGAAGCGCGACTTCAGGCGCTCTTCCAAACCCTTGATTTCTTTTGGATATCTGTCGCACGTAAGCACCATCTGGTGCTTATTTTCCAACAGCGTATTAAAGGTATGAAAAAACTCTTCCTGCGAACGCTCCTTGCCCGCAAAGAATTGGATATCGTCGATCAACAACGCATCGACAGAACGGTAGTGATCTTTGAACGCATTGATAGCGTTATGCTGCAACGCCTTAACCATGTCCGACACAAAGCGCTCGGAATGCAAATACACCACGTTCGCGCCGGGGTTATGCTTGAGGATGTTGTTGCCAATGGCATGCATGAGGTGGGTTTTTCCCAATCCCACGCCGCCGTAGATGAACAGCGGATTGTAGGCGCGGCCGACGTTCTCCGACACCTGGAATGACGCGGCCTTGGCCAATTGGTTGGACTTGCCCTCGACGAAATTTTCGAAGGTAAATGCGGTATTGAGGTTGTTGGGAACCGATTGCCGACGCGCGACACTGGATTTTTTCACCGCCGGCGCCTGCAGCGTCGGCGCAGTCGCAGCGGCCGACGGCTTGCTGCCGATTTCCAGGATGACCGCGGCAGGGGCGTCGCCGCTACCCAGCCCCGCCACCAGCTCTTCGATACGCGGCAAAAAATGCTGCCTCACCCAATCCAACACGAACCGGTTCGGCGCCAGCAGCCTTAACTCGGCCTCGCCCTCAACCGCTTGCAGCGGTCTGATCCAGGTATTGAACTGCTGCGCCGGCAACTCGTTTTGCAACTTGTCGACGCATTGCTCCCAAACGGTCATGCTCCCCCGGGTGTGCACACTGCCTGTCCGAGCGCGCCGAAACGCGCAAATATGCAGAAAATTCGAGGCCTTATAATACTCGAATGCGCCGAAGTTATCCACAACAGCATTGACGTCCGCGCGGCGGCCCCGTATCAT